>JAFAIV010000273.1 GCA_019236545.1 Actinomycetota bacterium
AGCACCGGGAAGACCTCTGCCGAGTGGACGGGCCGGCCGAACGGCCAACCGCCGCCGGCGGGGCCGCCGGTGAGCGGGCTGAAGTAGCCGTAGAGCGCCTCGAGCGCCTCCTTGCGCAGCCGCGCCGGGTCCGCGTCGGCCTCGGCCCTGATCCGGGCGACGACGGTGACGCCCTGGTAGAGCGGCGGCTCCACGGAGATCCGGACGCCGATCACGCGGCGCGCGTCGAGATGGCGCGCGATCGCCTCGACCTGCGCCGCGTCGGGGACGAGCTGGTCGAAGTGGAGGCGGCCGCCGTCCGGCTCGGCCGACGGGACGACGAGCACCCGCACGGCGCCGGCCCAGGCGTCGCCCTCGACGGGGACGCACTCGACGCGCGCGAACCCGGGCCCGGCCTCCTCGGCGAGGGCGCGGTAGTCCTCGGCGGTGACGGCTCGGTCGCCGGTGCGGAGGCTGAGCGGCCCGCGCAGCTTCGCGTTCTCGATGTCCTCCCCGTCCACCCCGCCCGCGGCGGCGCGGCGGTTGCGGACGCTGGAGACATACGGGATCGGCGTGTGCAGCACCTTGAGCGCGCCGCGGGCGACGTTGCCGCGCGGGCCCCCGCCGGTGAGATACGAGCGGACGCGGAGCAGCGCGTCGCGCGGCGGCACGGCGCCGTAGTGGCGGAGCGAGCCGTCGCGCTCGCGCACCGCGGGGCCGAGGACGATCTCGCCCTGCGCCGCGTCGAGCATGAAATGGCGGGAGTCCTCGCCGCTGTCGGCGAAGCTCGTGACGAGGGTCCACTCCTCGACGCCCTCCTCGCCGAGCACCTCGAGGACGGGCGGCTCGCGGCCGGACACGACCGGGCTGCGCTGCAGCCGGAGCCGCTGTCCGGGCAGGCCGGTCGAGAGGCCGAGCACCTCGCCGGTGACGATCTCCGCGTGCAGCGCCGAGACGGAGGCGCCCACCGTCACCGCTGCCACGGCGTGGATCTCGGGCGAGGCGTCGTACGGCGGCTGCCGGTGCTCCGGCTCGCGGACGACGCAGCGGAGCCACCCGCCCAGGTCGTCGCCGACGATCGACTCCTGGTGCGTCCCCGGCACGTGCAGGAGGACGGAGCCCTCGCGGTTCAGGCCGCCCGTGCCGTCGCGCTCGAGCTCGCACGGCGCCCAGGCGGAGCCGTCCCACGCCTCCCAGCCGAGCGGCGGGTTGTCCGGGTCGACGCCGATCCCCTCGATGCGGCAGTCCAGCTGGAGCCGCACGGCGCAGGAGGGCACCGCGCGCGAGAGGCCGATCAGGAGCGCGTCGCCGACCTCGGGCGGAGCGCCGAAGGCGCGGAAGCCGGCACCGCGCGCGATGTCGTCGTCGTGCGGGACGACCCGCCCGTCCGCCCTCACCGACGCGACGTGCAGGACGCTCGCCGGGACGATCGCGAGGTCGGCCTCCGTCGTGAAGACGATCGGGTCGATCCCCTCCCCGCGCTGCGTCGAGACCTGCGTCCCGGCGGGCACGTGCACGACGTCCTCGCGCGGCGCCGAGAGCCGGAACGTCAGCTCCGCCCGCGCCGGCGTCGGCGGGAAGAGCGAGACGCCGAGCAGCTCCAGGAACTTGACGTAGTGGAGGTCGGGCACGCGGTTGAGCCGGTAGAGGATCTGGTCGGTCATCCACGCGAAGAGCTCGATCAGGGTCACGCCCGGGTCGGAGACGTTGTGGTCGCTCCACTCCGGGCAGCGCTCCTGGACAAGGCGCTTCGCGTCGTCGACGAGGTCCTGGAACCGGCGGTCGTCGAGGTTCGGGGCGGGCAGGGTCACTCGCGCGGGAGCGTGTAGAAGGGGAAGACGAGATTCCGCGGGTCGTTCGTGCCGCGGATGCGGTAGCCGACGTCGACGTACAGCAGCGCCGGGTCGTCCTCGTCGGGATAGACGTCGACGCCGGCAACGGTGATCCGCGGCTCCCATCGCTCCAGCGCGGACTTCACGTCGGCGGCGATGAGGCCGGCCGTGGTCGCGTCGGCCGGGGCGAAGACGTGGTCGTGGATGCGGC
>JAFAIV010000304.1 GCA_019236545.1 Actinomycetota bacterium
GGTCGATGGCCGAGTTCCGCTGCACCTTCCGTGTCCAGCTGACCGCAGACCTGGACTTCCGGCGCGTCCGCGACGTCGTCCTGCCGTACGTCGCCGAGCTCGGCGTCTCGCACCTCTACCTCTCGCCCGTGCTGCAGGCGCGGACCCGTTCGACCCACGGCTACGACGTCGTCGACCCGACGCGCGTGTCGGAGGAGCTCGGCGGCGAGGAGGAGCTGCGGGCGCTCTGCGGCGACGCGCGAGAGGCCGGGATGGGCGTCGTCCTCGACGTCGTCCCGAATCACATGGCGAACTCCGAGGAGGAGAACCCGTTCTGGCGCGACCCGCAGCTGCGCCGCCGCTTCTTCGACATCGACCCGGACACCGGCTGGCACCGCCGCTTCTTCGACGTGGACGAGCTCGCCGGCGTGCGGGTCGAGGATCCGGAGGTCTTCGAGACGACGCACGCCAAGGTGCTCGAGCTCGTCGGCGAGGGACTGGTGGACGGGCTGCGCATCGACCATCCGGACGGGCTCGCGAACCCGCGCGAGTACCTCGACCGCCTGCGCGACCGCGGCGTGCGGCACGTCTGGGTCGAGAAGATCCTCGAGCCGGGCGAGCCGCTGCGCGCGTCCTGGCCGGCCGAGGGGACGACCGGCTACGAGTTCGCGAACGACGCGACCGCCCTCTTCGTCGACCCCGCCGGCGAGGAGCCGCTGACCGAGCTCTACGCCGAGCTGACCGGCGAGCGGCGAAGCTTCGCCGACGTCGCGCACGAGGCGAAGCTCGAGGTCGCGCGCACGACTTTCACGCCCGAGTTCGACGTCCTGCGCCGCCTGCTCCCGCTCGACGGGCTGGAGGAGGCCGCCGCCTCGCTCCACGTCTACCGCGCCTACGTCGAGCCCGCGACCGGGCGGATCGAGGAGGAGGACCGACGCGCGAACGCGATCCTCCCGGACGAGCTGCGGCGCGTCGTCGAGCTCGAGACCGAGCCGTCGCCGCAGCGGGACGAGTTCGTCGTCCGCTGGCAGCAGACGACCGGGCCGGTGATGGCCAAGGGCGTCGAGGACACGGCCTTCTACCGCTACTTCCGCCTGACGGCGCTGAACGAGGTCGGCGGGAACCCGGGCCGGTTCTCGCTCTCGCCGGAGGACTTCCACCGCGCCGCGCTCGACCGGCACGAGCGCCACCCGCGCACGCTGCTCGGCTCGCAGACGCACGACACGAAGCGCTCCGGCGACGTCCGCGCGCGCATCGGCGCGCTCGCTTCGATCCCGGACGAGTGGGCCGCCGCCGTCCGCCGCTGGCGCGACCTCACGGGCGGCATGGACGACCCGAACGAGGAGTACCTCGTCTGGCAGACGCTCGTCGGCGCGTGGCCGATCGTCCCGGGCCGGCTGCAGCGCTATCTCGAGAAGGCGATGCGCGAGGGGAAGCGGACGACGAACTGGATCGAGCCGAACGAGCGACACGAGGCGCGAGTGCACGAGTTCGTTCGGGGCCTCTACGGCAACCACGACTTCCTCGACGACTTCGAGCCGTTCGTCCAGCGCGTGATGCGGATGGGCGAGCACGCGTCGCTCGGCGCGCTGCTGCTCCGCCTGACCTCGCCGGGCGTGCCGGACATCTATCAGGGCGACTCGCTCTGGTCGCTCAACCTCGTCGACCCGGACAACCGCCGCCAGGTGAACTGGAAGCACCACGTTTCCGCGCTCGCCGAGCGGACACCGACCCGGGAGACGATGAAGCTGCACCTGACCCGGCGCGTGCTCCACCTCCGCGCGAACCATCCCGACGCGTTCGCCGGGAGCTACGAGCCGCTCGACCTCGGGCCGGACCGCGTCGGCTTCGTGCGCGGCGGCCGGATCCGCGTCGTCGTGCCGCTGCGGTTCGGCGACAGCGCGGGCGGCGGCGAGCGCGACCTGCTCCCGGAGTACCCGCAGGAGCTGAGCGTCGTTGGCTGAGGACGGCCTCGCCCGCGAGCTGCGGATCGTCGTCCGGCCGTACGCCACTGCCCTCCCGCTCGGCTTCTTCTCGTTCGGGATCGGGATGCTCCTGCTCGCAGGCCAGGGAAACGGCTGGCTGCACGTGGACGACCAGCACACGGTCGGCCTGCTGCTCGCGGCCTTCGTCTTCCCGCTCGAGCTCCTGTCGGCGATCTTCGCGCTGCTCTCGCGGGACACGTTCAGCGCGACCGGCCTCGGCCTCTTCGCGACCTCGTGGCTGACGGTCGGGCTCGTGAACATCCAGGGCGCGCCGGGTGCCACGAGCCGCGCCGTCGGCCTCTACCTGTTCGCGTTCTCCGCGGCGATCCTCGTCCTGGCGGTCGCCGCGTTCGCCGGGAAGCCGCTGATCGGGACGCTCCTCCTGCTGGCGACGGCGCGCGCGGCACTCGACGGCTCGTACCAGTTCGGCGCGCCGCACTGGACGCTCCGCACCGAGGGCTGGATCGGAGTCGCGATCTTCGCGTGCTCGATCTACGGCGGCCTCGCCTTCCTGCTCGAGGACCAGCGCGGGAGCGAGGTGCTTCCCGTCTTCCGCCGCGGCGCGTCGCGGGACGCGCTCGAAGGGAGCCTCGTCGACCAGCTGAACCAGCTCGCCGGCGAGGCCGGGGTCCGCCAGGCGCTCTAGCCGTCGCCGAAGTGGCGGTGCGACGCCATCCAGTCCACCCACGGGTGCGCGTACTGGATGGTCGCGACGGCGACGATCGCTCCCGCGACGATCGCCGCGGCGAGGAGGAAGCGGTGGGCGCCCGGCACGCGCGAGGCGGCGCGCGGCACCTTCCCGAGATGCGCGAGCACGTGGATCGCCGTCGCGCCGAGCCAGATGACGAACGACGCCTTGTGCAGCAGGACGACGAAGCCGTGCGAGCCGGGGCCGACCACGAGCAGCGCGACCCCTGTGGCGAAGACGCCGATGGTCGCGGCGACGACGATGGGCGCGAGCAACCGCAGCCCGAGCACGGGCGGCCCGCGGCGGACGTACTCCGGCTTGCCGGTGTAGTAGCGATAGAAGCGCCAGCCGGTGCTCCCGAGCTTCAGGAGCACGGGCGGGATCAGCAGCATCCCGAGCAGGACGTGCCACCAGACCAGCGGGCCGATGTCGAGGATCGTCACGCCGAGCGCGGCGAGCAGGACGATCAGGACCGCCCCGGTCGCGGCGGTCAGCCGCTCGTTTCCTTCCACGCCCACGGCCGCCAGTGAAGCCGCCGCCGATGAAAGGGCGGTGAATCCCCTCATCGGCGCCTCAGGTGAGCGGAAGCACAATGGGGAGATGAGGGTGCTCGTCGTCGAGGACGAGAAGAAGCTCGGCCAGCTCGTCCAGCGCGGTCTGCGCGAGGAGGGCTACGCCGCCGACCTCGCCGAGCAGGGCGAGGAGGCGCTGTGGATGGCGCGCGCCGTCGACTACGACGCGATCGTGCTCGACGTCATGCTCCCTGGGCTCGACGGCTTCGAGGTCTGCCGGCGGCTGCGGGCGGACGGAATCTGGAGCCCCGTGCTGATGCTGACCGCGCGCGACGCCGTCGACGACCGCGTCATGGGGCTCGACGCCGGCGCCGACGACTACCTCGCGAAGCCGTTCTCGTTCGAGGAGCTGCTCGCGCGCCTGCGCGCGCTGACGCGGCGCGCGCCCGTCCAGCGGCCGAGCGTGATGGAGGTCGGCGAACTCCGGCTCGACCCGGCCTCGCACCGGGCCTGGCGCGGCGACACCGAGCTCGACCTCTCGGCGAAGGAGTTCTCGCTGCTCGAGCTGTTCATGCGCCGCCCGGGGATCGCGCTCTCGCGCGGCCAGCTCCTCGACGGCGCCTGGGACATGGCCTTCGAAGCGCGGTCGAACGTGATCGACGTCTACGTCCGCTACCTGCGCGAGAAGATCGACCGGCCCTTCGGCCGCGACTCGATCGAGACCGTGCGCGGCGTGGGCTACCGCCTGCGCGCCGACGCATGAGCCGCATCCCGATCCGCGTCCGCCTGACGCTCGCCTTCGCGGTCGCGATGGCGATCGTGCTCGCCGGCGTCGGCGTCCTCGTCCACCACCGCGTCGGGAACGAGCTGCTCGCCTCGATCGACCAGTCGCTGCGCGCACAGGCGGCCGAGGCGCGCCAGCACGCGGGCAGTGAGCGGCAGCTCGTCGACCAGGACGTGACCGGCGGGCTCACCCTCGCGCAGCTCGTCTCGCCGTCCGGTCGCGTGCTCGTCTCCGAGCCCGGCGGCATCGGGAGGCTCCTGACGCCGGCCGACGCCGCTGCGGTCGCGCGCGGAGGCACCGTCCTCCGCAGCGAGCCCGTCCTGCACCGGAAGGGAGAGTGGCGCGTGCTGGCCGTGAGCGCGGGCCGCTACGGCGTCGTCGTGGTCGCGCGCCCGCTGGCGGCGCGGGCGGAGTCGCTCGACCACCTCCGCCACGAGCTCGTCCTCTTCCTGACGCTCGCGCTCGTGATCTCGTCGCTCGCGGGCTACGGGCTCGCCGCCGGAGCGCTACGGCCGGTCGAGGCGATGCGCCGCCGCGCCGCCGCCGTGACCGCGCGCCGCCCCGGGCGGCTGCCTGTCCCGCGCAGCAACGACGAGATCTCGCGGCTCGCGGAGACGCTGAACGACATGCTCGCGCGGCTCGAGGCGTCGTTCGAGCACGAGCGGCGCTTCGTCGCGGACGCGGCGCACGAGCTGCGGACGCCGCTGGCGCTCCTGCGTGCCGAGCTGGAGCTGGCGCTGCGGCGGCCGCGCTCGCGCGAGGAGCTCGAGGACGCACTGCGCTCGGCGGCGGAGGAGACTGAGCGGCTGTCCCGGCTCGCCGAGGACCTGCTCCTGATCGCGCGCGCCGACCAGGGCGCGCTGCCGATCCGGCGCGAGCGCGTCGCCGCCGGCGAGGTCCTGGCGATGGTCGCAGCACGGTACGCGTCGATCGCGGAGCTCGAGGTCGAGGAGTCGGACGCGCTCCTGGACGCGGACCCGGCGCGGGTCGAGCAGGCACTCGGCAACCTCGTCGACAACGCGCTCGCCTACGGCGGGCCGCACGTCGTCCTCTCCGCGGTCGAGCGCGACGACGTCGTCGAGCTGCACGTCTCCGACGACGGCCCGGGCTTCCCGGAGGAGTTCCGCGAGCTCGCCTTCGACCGCTTCACCCGCGCCGACGAAGCGCGCGGCCGCGGCGGCACCGGGCTCGGGCTCGCCATCGTCGCGCTGATCGCGTCCGCCCACGGCACCCCGGTCGGCCTGCGCAACCGGCCCGAAGGCGGCGCGGACGTCTGGCTGGCAGTTCCCCGGGCGCCCGCGCCGCCGGACCGAAGGAGGGTCGGTGCCGAGTCAGAGTCGCAGCCGCAGATGAGCCGCGGCTAAGAGCTTCTAACGGGGCGACCACTCGCCGTATGGGCGCGATGGGCGAGTGCGATGCAAGGACGCAGGGAGCGCGAATAGCAGCGCTATTCGCGCGACCGAGGACGCCGCAGCGTGCCGCCCAGCGTGTCCAGACGGCTAGTGCGTCATTCCGTTAGGAGCTCGCAGACTTCACGACGGCGCCGTTCAGCACGAAGCGCAGGAGCGCACCGCCGCCGGGCGCGTCCTCGGCGGCGACGGTGCCGCCGTGCGCCTCCGCGACCTCGCGGACGATCGCGAGCCCGAGGCCGGAGCCGGGCATCGACCGCGCGGCGGCCGAGCGGTAGAAGCGGTCGAAGACGAGCGCCTGCTCGTCGGAGGAGATCCCCGGGCCGTGATCGCGGACGCTGAGCTCGCCGCCGTGCAGGCCGATCTCGACCGTCGCGCCGTCGCCGCTCCACTTGCCCGCGTTCTCGAGCAGGTTCCAGACCGCGCGCTCGAGCCGCTCCGGGTAGCCGTCGACGGTCGTCGGCTCCGCCTCGAGCCGCCATTCGACCTGCGGGAAGCGGGAGCGCGCCCGCTCGACCGCGCTCTCGACCAATTCGTCGAACGAGACCCGCCGCTTCTCGAGGCGCGGGTCGTCGCCGCGCGCGAGCTCGAGCAGTCCCGCGATCAGCGAGCGCATCTCCTGCGACTCCCGGTGCAGGTCGTCCAGCAGGCGCTGCTGCGCCTCCGGCCCGAGCTTCTCCTGCTGGCGGAGGACGTCGAGATTCGTCTGGAGGCTCGTCAGCGGCGTCCGCAGCTCGTGCGACGCGTCGGCGACGAAGCGGCGCTGCGTCTCGAGCGACTCCTCGAGCGCGCCGAGCATCGTGTTGAAGGAGGACGCGAGCCGCGCGAGCTCGCCCCGGCCGGTCTCGGGGACGCGCTCGCTCGGGTCGCCGGTCTCCGCGATCCGCTCGGCGGCGGCCGTGAGCCTGCGCACGGGCGCGAGGGTCGCGCGGGAGACGAGCGCGCCCGCGAGCGCGGCGGCGGCGATCCCGCCGAGCGAGACGAGCAGCAGGATCAGGCGGAGCCGGTGGAGCTGGGCCTGCAGGTCGGCGAGGTTGCGGACGACGAGTGCCGCGCCGAGGGGGTCGGGCAGCGGCGCGACGAGCTCCCGCAGGTGGTAGCCGGAGACGGTGACGTTGCGGTAGAAGCCGTCGCGCTTGCCGGTCGCCACCTCGACGACGGTGTGGTCGACCGGGATCCCCGTCACCGAGCCGGATGCGATGGAGCCGTTCTGGTTGACGATCTCGACCAGGCTGCCGCCGAAGTCCTCCGGCCCGCGGCCGAGCGCGCCGATCGGGTGGTGCTGGAGCGCGACCGCCTCGTTCGCGAGGCTCCCGTCGAGCTGCGAGTAGAGCTCGTGCCGCATGAGGAGATACGTCGTCAGCGACGCCGCGACAACGACGACGGTGACGACACCCGTGGCGACGAGCGTCAGCCTGCCGCGCAGCGTCACGGCTCGCGCAGCACGTAGCCGGTGCCGCGAACGGTGTGGATCAGGCGCGGCTCGCCCTCGGCCTCGGTCTTCCGCCGCAGGTAGCCGACGTAGACGTCGAGCGCGTTCGAGGAGTGGCTGAAGTCGTAGCCCCAGACGCGCTCGTAGATGAGCGAGCGCGGGAGCACCTGGCGCGGGTTGCGCATGAACAGCTCGAGCAGGTGCGCCTCGGTCGTCGTCAGCTCGAAGCGGCGGCCGGCGCGACGCGCGTCCATCGAGCCGAGGTCGAGCGTCAGGTCGGCGAAGCGCAGCACCTCCGCGGGCGCCTCCGGGAGCGCACGGCGCAGGAGCGCGCGCAGGCGCGCGAGCAGCTCCTCGAGGTCGTACGGTTTCGGCAGGTAATCGTCCGCGCCCGCGTCGAGGCCCTCGACCCGGTCGCCGACCGCGTCCCGCGCCGTGAGGAGGAGGATCGGCACACGGTTCCCGAGGCGGCGCAGCCGGCGCGTGACGTCGAGGCCGTCGAGGCCGGGCATCATCACGTCGAGGACGAGCGCATCCGGCGTCCGCGCCTCGACCGCCGCGAGCGCCGCATCCCCGTCGGAGGCGAGCTCCACGTCGTAGCCGTTGATCTGGAGCGCCCGCTCGAGGGACTCGCGCACGGCCCGGTCATCGTCGACAACGAGTACCAGCACGGCCCTAAGTGTGCATTTGCGCCTGAGAGACCGCTAAGTAAGACCTAGGTAAAACGGCGCGCGTTCTCAGCAGTTCCTCAGAAGCCGTTGGCTCCATATGGAAGGTGACCGACGTCCGCGCCCTGAACAGACCTGTCCAAGCAAGTAACAGTCTGTTACTTGGTCGGCGTTCGGTCGCGCTCGTGGCGATCTGGATGGTGCTGCTCGGGAACGCGGCGGCGATCGTCTTCCTCTGGATCCACGGCGGGAACCTGCATGCGAAGGCGCTCGGCGAGGGGCTGACGAGCGTCGCGCGGATCACCGGGCTGCTCGGCGCGTACGGCGCGCTGGTCCAGGTCCTCCTGCTCGCCCGGCTGCCGGTGCTCGAGCGCGCGGTCGGCTTCGACCGGCTCACCGTCTGGCACCGCTGGAACGGCCACGCGACCTTCGACCTGATCGTCCTCCACGTCCTCTTCAGCGTCTGGGGCTACGCGCAGATGGACCGCTTCTCGATCCCGAAGGAGATCCGGACGATGCTCGGCGGCGGGATCTACCCGGGGATGATCACCGCGACGGTCGGCACGGCGTTCTTCGTCGCGGTCGTCGGGGCGTCGTACGCGTTCGCGCGGCGGCGGCTCCGCTACGAGTGGTGGCACGCCGTGCACCTGCTCACGTACGCGGCGATCGCGCTCGCGTGGTTCCACCAG
>JAFAIV010000318.1 GCA_019236545.1 Actinomycetota bacterium
GCTCGACGTCTCGGTCAGGCCGTAGCCCTCGATCACCGGGACGCCGAGGGCGTGGAAGAACTCCATCACGTCGGGCGCGAGCGGCGCGGCGCCCGAGATGCCGATGCGCAGGCGGCCGCCGAGCCGCGCGCGGACCTTCGCGAAGACGAGCCGGTCGGCGATGCGGTTCTCGAGCGCGAGCAGCGGCGGGACGGGCCGGCCCGCGCGGCGCAGGCGAGATGCCTTCGCGCCCACGCCGAGCGCCCAGCGCCCGATCGCGGTCCTTGCGCCGCCCGCGCGCTCGATCTCGCCGAGCGCGTTCGCGTGCACCTTCTCGTAGACGCGCGGCACCGCCGGCAGCACCGTCGGCCGGACGGCGAGCATCGCCTCCGGCACCCGGGCCGCGTCGGCGACGAGCGCGACCGTCGTGCCGTGGAATGCCGCCGCCTGGTGGGCGAGCCGCCCGAAGCTGTGCGCGAGAGGGAGGAAGAGGAGGATCGTGTCCTGCTCGTCCTGGAGCGTGTTCGTGACGCGGACCGCGGCCGTGACGAGGTTGCGGTGCGTGAGCATGCAGCCCTTCGGCGGCCCGGTCGTCCCGGAGGTGTAGATCAGCGTCGCGAGGTCGTCCGCCGCGAGCTCGCGCGCGGCCTCGTCGAGCGCGCCCGGGTGCTCGCTCGCGTACGCGCCGCCCTCGTCCTCGAGCGCCGGGAGCTCGTCGAAGCGGACGACGTCGCGCAAAGAGGTCTCGCCGCGGACCTCTGCGAGCTTCGCCTCCTGCTCCGCGTCCTCGGCAAACGCGAGCACCGCCTCGGAGTGGGCGAGGATGTACGCGCACTCCTTCGCGGAGTTCGTCGGATAGAGGCCGACGACGACGGCTCCGATCGACATCGTCGCCCAGTCGAGGAGCACCCACTCGAGCCGCGTCCGCGCGAGCACGGCCACTGCGTCGCCGCGGCGCACGCCCCGCGCGAGCAGCCCGTTCGCCAGCGCCGCGACGCGATCGGCCGTCTCCGCCCACTCGACCGGCCGCCAGCCGGACGGCGTCTCCTCGAGGTACGCGGGTGCCGCGGGCGCGTGCGCGAGCACGTGGCGCCAGAGCTGTGCGGCGGTGCGCTCGCCGTCGTATTGCGAGGTGGTGTCCGCCACCGGCGTCGTCGCCGTCACGTTTCCATCCTAGAGCGCGAAGGAATGACGCCGCCCCTGTGGAAAACCGGCGGTCCGCCTCTATCCTTCGAGGTCCTCTATGCGCACGATCTGGAACGGATCCATCAGCTTCGGCCTGGTCAACATCCCGATCGGGCTGGCGCTCGCCACCCAGCGGAACGACGTCTCGTTCCGCACGCTCCACCGCGAGTGCGGCACGCCGATCAAGCAGAAGCGCTGGTGTCCGACGCACGACCGCGAGGTCGAGGCCGACGAGCTCGTCAAGGGCTGGGAGTTCGCGAAGGGCCAGTACGTCTTCGTCGAGGAGTCCGACCTCGAGGCCGTCGCGCTCCAGCGCTCGCAGTCGATCGAGATCCTCCGCTTCGTCAAGCTCGACGAGGTCGACCCGATCTACTTCGACCGCACCTACTACCTCGCGCCCGCCGGCGCCGACGCGCAGCGCCGCCCGTACGTGCTGCTGCTCCGCGCGATGCAGGAGGCCGGGATGGCCGCGGTCGGGAAGTTCGTGCTCTGGGGCAAGGAGAACCTCTGCCTGATCCGCGCCCAGGGCGACGCGCTCGCCATGGAGCTCCTCTACTTCGCCGAGGACGTCCGCTCGAAGGCCGAGATCGAGGAGGCCGTCGCGGCCACCGAGGTGAAGGCGCCCGAGCTCGCGCTCGCCAACCAGATCATCGACAGCCTCACCGGGGAGTGGGATCCCGAGGCGCCGGAGTTCCAGAACGACTACCGCGCGCAGGTCAAGGCGATGCTCGACGCGAAGGTCGCCGGCCAGGAGATCGTCGCGCCGGAGCCGGTCGCCGAGACGCCGGTCGTCGACCTGATGGAGGCGCTGCGCCGCAGCGTCGCCGACGCGCAGGGCCGCCGGGCCGCCGCCGGGAACGGCGCCGCCGCCAAGAAGACGAAAGCCGCCCCGAAAGGCGGCTCTCGCAAGACGCCTGCGCGCAAGAGCGCGTAGCGCCGGAATTCTCAGCCTGCAGCTAGTGGTGCTGGGGCGTCGCCCCGATCGCCTGGAGCTGCATCTGGAAGAGGTACTTGTCCACCTTGCCCTGGTAAATGGGGACGCCCTCCTCCATGCAGACCCGGATCACCTCCTGCCGGTCGATGCCGAGCTCCTTCGAGAGTTCCTCGGGCGTGAGGTGATTCGCCATGCGTCCTGCTCCTTCCCAGGAACGAAAAAGCCCGCCGCACACAGGCGGTCGGGCTCTAGTTCGCACCCTCGCTTGTCGTTCCGACGGGCATCAGTCGGCCCGTCCCAACGAAGCACTCATCACACGAAGAATATGTCCTCGTGGTGACGGACGCCAAACCCCTGATCGCGGGATTCCAAACCTGCTCCCTCGAATTCGGCGGAACGCGGCTTCGCTACGCCGTCGGCGGGGCCGGGCCGCCGCTCGTGCTCGTCCACGGCCTCGGCGGCGCGGCGTCGAACTGGCGCGCGCTCGCGCCCGCGCTCGCGGCGCGACGGCGGGTCGTCGTCCCCGAGCTCCCGGGGCACGGCGGCTCGCTGCCGATGCGAGGCGCGCGGGACGTCGACGCGTTCGCCGAGGCGATGCTCGCCCTCGCGGAGGTAGAGGGCGCGCTGCCCGCGCCGTGGGTCGGCCACTCGCTCGGCGGGCTCGTCTCGATCCGGGCGGCGGTCCTGCGGCCCGAGGCCGTCCAGGGGGTCGTCCTCGCGGCGGGCGCCGGGATCTCCTCGAGCGCGCGCTCCGCCCACGTCGCGGTGACGATGCTCGGCCTCGTCCAGCCGGGGCGCGCGATCGCCCCGCGGCGGGAGCGCGTGTCGCGGTCGCGGCTCGGACGGCGGCTCGCGTTCGGCTGGTGGGGCGCGGCCGACCCGGCGGCGATGGAGCCGGAGGTCGCCGAGTCCTTCCTCGCCGGGCCGGCCGAGCACACCGACACCGTCACCGCCGGCCGCGCGCTGCTCGACTCCGACCCGCGCGAGGACCTCGGCCGCGTCTCGTGCCCGTGCCTCTGCCTCTGGGGGACGAACGACAACTGGGTGCCGCTCGCCGACGGGATCGAGTACGCGCGCCGCCTGCGCGCGCCCCTGCGCACGATCGCCGGCTGCGGCCACCTCCTGATCGGCGAGCGCCCCGACGTCTGCCTCCGCGCGATCGAGGGCTTCCTGGCGTCGCTCGGCTAGCCGGCGGCGGCCGCCTCGAACGGGATCACCTCGGCGCCCGGGCCGTCGTCCTCGTCCCGGCGTGGGCCGCCGAGGAACTCGACGCGCCGCGCGACGATCTCGAAGCCGTACCGCTTCTCGCCGTCCGGCCCGTCCCAGTCGGTCGTGCGGATCCGGCCGTCGACCGCGACGCGCCTGCCCTTCTCCAGGTACTCCGCGCACAGCTCGGCCTGCCGGTTCCAGGCCGCGACCGTGACGAAATCGGCGCCCTCCGCGCCGCCGCGGTCGATCGCGAGCCGGAAGGTCGCGAGCTTCTTGTCCGGCAGGATGTTCTTGATCTCGACGTCCGTCGCCACGTTCCCGATCAGCGTCACCACGTTCACGAATTGCCTCCTCGTCGCCTGCTTCGAGGCTACGTGCAGGAATGTGACGTGAAAGTCGGAACTTCCTGGACGTGGCGCAGGCATCCCCCAGATACACTCGAGACGGTCGATGGGCCTCTTCTCTGGACTGACCGGCTTCGGTGGGCGTGACATGGCCGTCGACCTCGGGACGGCGAACACGCTCGTCTACGTGCGCGGGCGCGGCATCGTGCTCAGCGAGCCGTCGGTCGTCGCGATCGACCAGCGCTCGGGCGAGGTGCACGCCGTCGGCGTCGAGGCGAAGCGCATGCTCGGCCGCACGCCGGGGACGATCCAGGCGATCCGCCCGCTGAAGGACGGCGTCATCGCCGACTTCGACGTGACGGAGCAGATGCTCCGCCACTTCATCCAGAAGGTTCACCAGCACCGCTTCGCGCACCCGCGCGTCGTCGTCTGCGTGCCGTCCGGCGTCACGGGCGTCGAGAAGCGCGCGGTCGAGGAGGCGACGCTGTCGGCCGGCGCGCGCCAGGCCTACCTGATCGAGGAGCCGATGGCGGCCGCGATCGGGGCCGGGCTGCCCGTCGCCGAGCCGACCGGGAACATGATCGTGGACATCGGCGGCGGCACGACCGAGGTCGCCGTGATCTCGCTGGGCGGGATCGTCGTCTCGCAGTCGCTGCGCGTCGGCGGCGACGAGATGGACGAGGCGATCATCAACCACATCAAGCGGGACTACAAGCTCCTGATCGGCCAGCAGACAGCCGAGGAGATCAAGCTCGAGATCGGCTCCGCCTGGGACATGAAGGAGGAGCTGCAGGCCGAGGTTCGCGGCCGCGACATGCTCACCGGCCTGCCGAAGACGGTCATCCTCACGAGCGAGGAGATCCGGCGCGCGCTCGACGAGCCGGTCACGCAGATCATCGAGGCGATCAAGTCCACGCTCGACAAGACGCCGCCCGAGCTCGCCGCGGACATCATGGATCGCGGCATCGTCCTCGCGGGTGGCGGCTCGCTCCTCACCGGCCTCGACGAGCGGCTCCGCCACGAGACCCAGATGCCGGTCCACCTCGCCGAGAGCCCGCTGACGTGCGTCGCCGTCGGCTCCGGCCGCAGCCTCGAGGAGTTCGAGGCGATCCACCGTTCCAACCGGGCCCGCGCCCGGTCGCGGAACGGTCGCCGCTAGGCGCGATACCCTTAGGCGCCAATGGCGCCCCCGAACCGCTCCGCGCGTGCGGCGGTGTTGGCCTCGTCGGTCCAGCGCTCGCAGCCAACGCCGTACCCCTCGAAGCAGCGCAGCGCGTTCGTCCGCCGCCTGGTGCTGAGCGTCCTCGTGCTCGCGGCGCTCGCGATGCTGACGATCTCGTTCCGCTCGCCGACCGCGGGCGCGCTCCACGACGCGCAGAGCTACGGCGCGACGGCGCTGCGACCGTTCCAGATCGCCGCCACCCGGGTCGCGCGCCCGTTCAAGGACGCGTACGACTACGTCGACGGCCTCGCCTCGGCGAAGTCGCGGGCGTCCCGGTACCAGCGCGAGAACGCGCAGCTCCGGGCGCAGCTCGTCGCGGCCGAGGCGGCCGCCGCGAAGACGCCGAGCCTCGAGAAGCTCTACCGCTACGAGCAGGGGAGCACGTTCCCGGCCGGGTTCCGGCCCGTGAACGCGAGCGTCATCTCGTTCCCGGACGGGCCGTTCAGCGAGGAGATCGCGATCGACGTCGGCCGCAACGCGGGCGTCACGGTCAACACGCCGGTCGTGAGCGGCGACGGGCTCGTCGGGCGTGTCACCAACGTCTTCTCCCGCACGTCGCTCGTGACGCTCCTGACCGACCCGCAGAGCTACGTCGCCGCGCGGGACGTGAAGACGGGCGTCCGTGGCCTGCTGCACCGCGGCGCCGGGAACACGCTCATCCTCGATCAGGTCGCGAAGCAGCTCCCGGTCGCCAAGGGCGACCCGCTCGTGACCGATGGGACGCACAACGCGCGCTATCCCGACCTCTACCCGTACGGGATCCCGATCGGCTCGGTCGCGTCGGTGGGCGTGCTCGACACGGCGTCGTTCCTCCAGGTGCAGGTGGCCCCCTACGCCGAGCTGAGCTCGCTCGACTCGGTCGCCGCGCTCGTCGCGACGAAGCGGAGATGACCCCCTTCGACGCGGTCAAGGCCGCGGCGATCCTCTTCGTCGTCGCGATCGCGCAGGTCTCGATCTTCTCGCAGGTGCACGTCCTCGGCGGCGTCCCCGACCTGCTGCTCGTGACGCTCGTCGCGGTCTCGCTCCTGCGCGGCTCGCTCGCCGGCTCCCTCGCCGGCTTCGGCGCCGGGCTCGTCGTCGACACCGCATCGCTCGGGGAGATGGGGCTGACGGCGCTCGTCCTGACGCTCGCCGGCTACTGGATCGGTCGCTATGGCGAGACGACGGGCCGCGACCGGCTGCACGCGCCGTTCCTCTCGGTCGCGGTCGTGACCGTGCTCTACGCGTTCGGGCTCGTCGTCGTCCACTTCGTCCTCGGCGACAGCGCCCCCGCCGGCCCGGTGCTGCGCGGGCTCGCGCCCGCGATCGCGATGAACCTCGTCCTGACCGCGCCCATGTACGCGCTCGTCCGGCGGCTTCTCCGCCCGGCCCAGCGCGAGGACCTGACGAGCGAGGTGCAGCTCCTTGGCTAGCACCACGACCCGCCCGCCGGTCCGGCCGCGGCAGCCGTGGGACGAGGACGAGCCCGAGCCGCAAGCCTCCGCCGAGGAGCCCGCAGAACCTCCGTACCGGTACACGCCGAGGCTCGCCCGCCGGATGGCGATCCTCGGCGCGATCGTCTTCGTCATCTTCGCCGCACTCGTCCTGCGGCTCTGGGCGCTCCAGGTGCTCTCCGGGACGCGCTACGTCGCGCAGGCGCAGGCCAACCAGTTCCGGACGGTCCGGGTGCAGGCGCCGCGCGGGCCGATCCTCGACCGCAACGGGCATCCGATCGTCACGAACGCCGCCGCGACCGCCGTCGAGCTCTGGCCCGCCGACCTGCCGAAGGTCTACGCCGACCGGATCAGCGAGCTGCACGCGCTCGCGCGCATCACCGGGACGCCGCTGTACGAGATCGCCGGGATGATCCGCGCCCGCCGCGCCGCCGGCGACGTCCTCGACCCGATCGTCGTCCGGGAGCAGGCGCCGGACGCGATGGTCACCTACCTCTACGAGCGCGCCGCCGAGTTCCCGGGCGTCGCGATGGACCGGGCGTACATCCGCCACTACCCGTACCACAGCCTCGCCGCGCAGCTGCTCGGCTACGTCGGCCAGATCTCCGCCGAGCAGCTGAAGGCGCTGAAGCGCAGCGGCTACCAGGCCGGGGACGAGATCGGGCAGGGCGGGATCGAGTCGAGGTACGACGGCTATCTGCGCGGGATTGCGGGGAGCGCGCGCGTCCGCGTCGACTCCTTCGGCCGCCCGCGCTCGCAGCGGCAGCTCGTGACGCCCGCCGAGAGCGGCCACACCGTCCGCCTGACGATCGACCTCGGCCTGCAGAAGGCGGCGGAGGGCGCCCTCCAGTACGGGATGCGGCTCGCGCAGTCCCAGAAGCAGTGGGCGGCCCGCGGCGGCGCGATCGTGGCGATGAACCCGCAGGACGGCTCGATCCTCGCGATGGCGTCCGCGCCGACGTACGACCCGTCCGTCTACGCGGGCCGGGTGACGCAGAAGGAGCTCGACGCGCAGGGCCTGACGCCCGCGACGGCGCTCGACAAGAACTACCCGTCGCTGAACCGCGCGACCGTCGGCACGTATCCGCCGGGCTCGACGTTCAAGCCGGTCACGGCGATCGCGGCGATGCAGGAGCACATCCTCTCGCCGTTCGCGCTCCTGCCCTGCACCGGCGTCTACACCGCGCCGGAGGACAAGTCGCACCACAAGTTCCACAACTGGGACCCCTCGACGAACACGGGGATGGACCTGCCGACGGCGCTCGCCCAGTCGTGCGACACGTATTTCTACTCGCTCGGCAACGCCTTCTTCCTCCTGCCGCCCGACCGCGGTCAGCCGCTGCAGAAGTGGGCGAACGCGTTCGGCTTCGGGCACTCGACCGGGATCGACGTCGGGCCGGAGTCGGCGGGTCTCGTCCCGACGATCGGCTGGAAGCACTCGACGTTCACGCCGCAGTCCGACACGTGCTGCTGGCAGGTCGACCGCCTCTGGAAGCCGGGCGACTCGATCCAGCTCTCGGTCGGCCAGGGCGACCTGCTCGTGACGCCGCTGCAGATGGCGCGGCTCTACGCGGCGATCGCGAACGGCGGCAAGCTCGTCACGCCGCACGTCCTGATGGACGTCGAGAACCCGAACGGGACGATCGTGCCGACGCCTGCGCCGCCCGCGCCGCAGGCGATCCCCGGCCTCGACCCGACGGCGCTCGAGATCGTCCGTCAGGGCCTCTACGACGGAGCGCACACGCCGAACGGCACCTCCTTCGGCGTCTTCGGGAACTTTCCGGTGCCGATCGCGGGCAAGACGGGCACGGCCGAGAAGGTCGTCACCCTCCCGGGTTACCACGGCAAGCAGAGCCAGTCGTGGTGGTGCGGCTATGGTCCGTTCGGGCCGTCGCCGAAGCTCGTCGTCTGCGCCCTGATCGAGAATGGCGGCTTCGGCGGCCAGGTCGCGGCGCCGACCGCCGAGCGCGTGTTCGCCAAGTTCTTCGACGTCCACATCCCGCAGACAGGCGCCATCCACTCAGACTGATGCTCGAGTACGCCGGATCCCAACGCGCAGGCCTCAGCCGCGAGCAGCACGGCATCGCGCTCTGGCACGTGCTCCGCTCCGTGGACTGGCTGCTCCTCGCCGGCGTCGGCGGGCTCGTCGCCGTCGGGCTCTGGGGGATCGCCGGCGTGACGAAGTTCGACGTCCCGGGAGACCCGCGCTACTACCTCGACAAGCAGATCATCTACGCGGGCGCAGGCGGTTTCGTGCTGCTCGTGGCGCTGCTGCTCGACCCGGATCTCTACCGCCGCTACTGGAAGGTGATCTTCGGCACGCTCGTCGGGCTGATCGCGGTCGTCTTCCTCGCCGGCCACGCCTCGCACGGCTCGACGCGCTGGATCAATGTCGGCTTCTTCACGTTCCAGCCGTCCGAGTTCGGGAAGCTCCTGTGCGTGCTCGGCCTCGCCGGCTTCCTCGCCGAGCGGCAGCGGCTCGTCGGCTCGGTCGGGACGACGGCGAAGGCGCTCGGGCTCGGCCTGATCCCGACGCTGCTCGTCTTCGTGCAGCCGGACCTCGGGACGGCGCTCGTCTACCTCGCCGCGCTCGCCGCGATGCTCTTCGTCGCCGGCTCGCCGTGGCGCCACCTGACCGCGCTCGGCGCGGCGGCGGCCGCGATCGCCGTCGTCGTCCTCTGGCTCGGCCCGGCGCTCGGCGTGAACTTTCTCAAGCCGTACCAGAAGGAGCGCCTGATCTGCTTCACGCACCCGGCGACCTGCCCGGTGGACGCTCGCTACAACGTCGAGCAGTCGATCGCCGCCGTCGGCTCGGGCGAGGTGCGCGGCCGCGGCCCGAACGGTGCGACGCAGACGCGGCTCGACTTCCTGCCGGAGCACCACACGGACTTCGTCTTCGCCTCGTTCGCGGAGCAGCGCGGCTTCCTCGGCGCCTCGTTCCTGCTGGCGCTCTACCTGCTCGTCCTCTGGCGAGGGCTGCGCGTGGTCGCGGTGGCGCGCGACCTCTACAGCGCAGTCGTCGCCGGCGGGATCGTCGTCGCGCTGCTCTTCCAGATCTTCGTCAACGTCGGGATGACGATGGGCGTCGCGCCGATCACGGGCATCCCGCTGCCGTTCGTGAGCGTCGGCGGCTCGTCGATGATCGCGAACCTCGGCGCGATGGGCGTCCTGCTCGCGATCCACGCGCGCGGGCGCGCGTCGCGCTCGGTCTCGCGCCGGCGGGGCTGATGGACCTCCCGATCCGCTTCGGGGCGATCCGCGGGCTGCTGAAGGAGCTCGAGGTCTCCGCGCGGGACGACCGCCCGCTCGCGGTCGGCGGCGCCAGGGAACTCGCGGCGGTGCTGCGGCGCGACCTCGGGCGCGGCGCGCGCGTCGGCGCGATCCGCGGCGACGACTCGCCGGAGGGCGCTGCGCTCTACCTCTACGTCCTCGGCCACGACCCGGACGAGGCCGACCAGGCGGCGCTCAAGCGCGCCCGCCGCGCCCGCGTGCCGATCGTGGCCATCGCCGCGGGGCCGGTCTCCGACGACGTGACGCTGCCGTTCGTCCTGGCCACCGACGTCGTCCGCACCGGCGCCGGCGAGGGCTTCCCGCTGGAGGAGATCGCCGCGCGGATCGCCGCGAAGCTCGGCGAGAACGCGGCTCCGCTCGCCGCCCGGATCCCGCTGCTCCGGGACGCCGTGTGCGCCGAGCTGATCTCGTCCGCGTCGCGCCGGAACGGGATCACGGCGGCCGCCGTCTTCTTGCCCGGGGCCGACCTGCCGCTGCTGACGCTCAACCAGCTGCGGCTCGTCCTGCGCATCGCGCAGGCGTACGGCGAGGACGTGGGGAAGGAGCGGCTGCCGGAGCTCGCCGCGTCGGTGGGCGCCGGGATCGGCCTGCGCGCGCTCGCGCGCGAACTGCTCGACCTCGTCCCGGTCGCGGGGTGGGCGGTGAAAGGCGCCGTCGCCTACGCCGGCACCCGCGCGCTCGGCGAGGCCGCCGTCCGCCGCTTCTCGGCGACCGTCTAGGCCGCTGCGGGCCGGAGCTTCGCCCGGCGCGCCTTGATCGCGCGGAGCCGCTGCGAGAGCCGCGCCCACGCCCAGGGCTCGACCTCCCGGTACCGCGTCTCCGTCTGGCCGCGCGTCGCCTCCAGGTACTCGAACCAGGCGTCGGCTTCCTCGATCAGAAGGAGCTCCTCTGCCTCTCGCTTCGTCACCTCGCCACCTCCGGGCTCGTGGAATGCCGGGGATCGTAGGACCAGGACCGGACGGAGCTGCAAGCGCCGGCGGCCAAGCCGCCGGCGGGCGGCGGAACACCGGCCGCGGAGGTAGGGGCGGCCTGCACGATTGCTACGCTGACCAGCGAAGGCCTATGCCGACGTTTTCCCCTGTCATCGACCAGCGCGCGCGCCGCCCGTATTCCGCGGGTGCCGCAGCCGCACGCTCTTCAGAAGGAGTTTTTCTTGCCCTGGTTCCGCTTCCGCAAGAAGGAAGAGACCGACGGGGCCGCCTCGACGGCGGCCACACCGGAGCCGGCCGCACCTGAGCCGGCCGTCGCCCACGAGGCGACCGCAGCACCAACCGATCCCAGCAAGCCCAAGCGCCGTCGCGGCAGCCGCGGCGGGCGCGGCCGGAAGAAGCCCGGCACCGGCGCAGCCGCCGAGGCGGCTCCGGGCGCCGCGACCACGGCGAAGGCCGGCGCGGCCAAGGCGAGCGCCACGAAGGCGCCCGAGCGCAAGCAGTCCGAGCGCAAGCAGCAGCTCTCGCAGCGCCAGGAGCGCCGCCGCGACCAGTCCCAGCGGCGCCGCCAGCCGCCGCGCCGCGCGCCGCTCCCCGACGCCAAGCGCGAGCTGATCGTCTCCGTCGACGTCGGCGAGCAGCGTGTCGCAGTCCTCGAGGACGGCAAGGTCGCCGAGGTCTACCTCGAGCGCCCCGAGCGCCGCTCGATCGCCGGGAACATCTACCTCGGCGTCGTCGACAACGTCCTGCCCGGGATGGAGGCGGCGTTCGTCGAGATCGGCCTCGAGAAGAACGGCTTCCTCTACGTCGACGAGATCGTCGGCCCCGAGCTCGAGAAGGGCCACGGTCGCAAGATCCAGGACCTGATCAAGAAGGGCGAGCAGATCCTCGTCCAGGCGGTCAAGGACCCGATGAAGACGAAGGGCGCCCGGCTGACGACCCAGATCTCGCTGCCCGGCCGCTTCGTCGTCTTCGTCCCGCAGGGCGAGGGCCTCGGCGTCTCGCGCCGGCTCGAGGACGACGAGCGCGCTCGCCTCAAGGACATCCTGCGCCGCCTCGACGTCAAGGAGGGCGGCGTCATCGTCCGCACCGCCGCCGAGGGCGCATCCGAGGAGGACATCGAGCGCGACCTCGTCTTCCTGCAGCGCCTCTGGAAGTCGATCCAGGCGAAGGCCGCGACCGCCAAGGCGCCGGAGCTCGTCTACCAGGAGGCCGAGCTGCCGCTGCGCGTCGTCCGCGACCTCTTCACCGGCGACTTCGAGAAGGCGTACGTCGACGACGACCGCACGTACAAGCGGATCACCGGCTACCTGAAGAAGACCTCGCCGCACATGGGCGAGCGCGTCGTCCGCTACAAGGACACGCCGCCGCTGATGGAGGCGTTCGGCGTCGAGGCCGAGATCAAGTCGACGCTCCACCGGCGCGTCGACCTCCCGTCCGGCGGCTACCTGATCTTCGACTACGCCGAGGCGTTCACCGTCATCGACGTGAACACCGGCCGCTTCGTCGGCTCGCGCGGGAAGAACTCGGGCGCGCGGCTCGAGGACACGATCACGAAGAACAACCTCGAGGCGGTGAAGGAGGTCGTGCGCCAGCTCCGGCTGCGCGACATCGGCGGCATCATCGTCATCGACTTCATCGACATGGCGAACCCGAAGAACCGGGCGACCGTCGAGGAGGCGCTCCGCAGCGAGCTGGAGCGCGACCGCACCAAGACCTACGTCGTCGAGATCTCGCCGCTCGGCCTCGTCGAGATGACGCGCCAGAACGTCACCGACGGCCCGCGCGAGGTCATGACGCGGAAGTGCCCGACCTGCGGCGGCGACGGTATCGTCTACAGCGAGGCGTCGGCGGCGATCGACGTCGAGCGGCGGCTGCGGGCGCTCGCGACCGGCTCCCGGTCGCAGGCGTTCCGGGTCGAGCTCGCGGACTCGATCGCGAGCGCGCTCGTCGGGCCGGGCGCTCGCCGCCTGATCGAGCTCGAGGCGCTGACGAAGCGGCGCTTCTTCCTCGAGGGCAAGCCGAGCACGCACCTCGACCACTTCGTCGTCCTCGCCGAGGGCAAGCTCGCGGACCTGGCGCCGGAGGCGCCGGTCGCGGAGGGCGCCGAGCTGATGCTCCAGCTCGTCGAGATCGACCGCCACGACTCGCACGCCGCGGTCGGCAAGGTCGACGGGCTCGACGTCGTCGTCGCGGACTCCGCGGCGCAGGTCGGGAAGCGGATCAAGATCCGGATCGAGCGCGTGCTCGACGGCGTCGCGTACGCGACACCGGCGCGCAAGGCCAAGGTCGTGCCCGAGCCGCTCACGGCCGAGGGCGAGGCCGAGAAGCCGACCCGCAAGCCCCCGGCCCGCAAGGCCGCCGCGGTCGAGGAGGCGCCCGCCGATGCGACGGAGGCCGTCGAGGGTGACGAGGTCGCGGTGGTGGAGGTCGACGAGCCCGAGGCGCTCGACCTCGACGAGGAGGAGCTCGAGGAGGCTGCCGAGGACGAGGAGGATGCCGAGGTCGAGTCCGCCGACGGCGCCGCTCCGGCGAAGAAGAAGACGCGCCGAGGCTCGCGTGGCGGCCGCCGGCGCAAGAAGAAGCCGGCCGTGGCCGGCGAGGGCGCCGAGGCCGGCGCCGAGGAGACGCAGCCGGAGGCGCAGGCGACCGACGCCGACGACGTCCCGCGCAGCGTCACGATCCACCTCCCGGGCGACGACCTCGGCCGGGAGGACGACGAGGACGACGAGCCGTCCGCGCCCGCCGCCGAGGAAGCGGAGGGCGAGGAGGCGCCGAAGCCGCGCAAGAAGACGCGCCGCGGCTCGCGCGGCGGCCGGCGGCGCAAGAAGCCGGCCACCGCCGGCTCGACCAACGGCTCCGAGCCGGAGGCCGAGGGCGACGAGCACGACGAGCCGGAGGACGAGGACGTCGCCGAGGAGCCCGTGGTGGACGAGCCCGAATCGGAGGAGCCGGAGGCCCAGGCGCCCGATGCCGAGGAGACGCCGTCGCAGAATGGCGACTCCGAGCAGGAGTGGGGCTACGTCCCGATGTCGGAATGGCTCGACGAGATCGACTCGGGGCGCTGATCCGCTACACTGCGCGACGTTCGCGGGCCGCCCGGCCCGCGTTTCCACGCCTATGAGCTACGCGATCATCACCGTCGGCGGCAAGCAGTACCGCGTCCAGGAGGGCGAGAAGCTCCTCGTGGACCGGCTGCGCAACGCCGAGGGCGACACGTTCGAGCCGCGCGTCCTGCTCGTCGGCGGCAACGGCTCGACCGACCTCGCCCCGTCGACCACCGTCACGGCGCGCGTCGTCGGCCACGTGCTCGGCGACAAGGTGCGGATCGGCAAGTACAAGCGGCGCACAGGCTATCGACGCCACACCGGCTTCCGCGCCAGCCTGACGCAGATCCAGATCGAGTCGATCGGCGGCGCCGCCCGCAAGGCAGCCGCGAAGAAGGAGGCGGCCGCGCCGAAGGCCGAGAAGGTCGAGGCCGCTCCCGTGACGGCCGACGCTCCGGCCGCCGCGGAGGCGCCCGCGCGCACCGCGCATCCGCCGAAGGGCTACGACGACCTCTCGATCGCCGAGATCAAGGAGCAGGTCGCCGGCTGGCGCCGCCCGAACATCGAGGCCGCGCTCGAGCACGAGAAGGCGAACGCGAACCGCAAGGGCGCGATCGCCGCGCTCGAGGCCGCGCTGAAGGAGAAGGAGGCCTAGATGGCTCACAAGAAAGGCCTCGGGTCGTCGCGCAACGGTCGCGACTCGAACCCGAAGATGCTCGGCGTCAAGATGTTCGCCGGCCAGGACGTGACGGCGGGGATGATCCTCGTCAAGCAGCGTGGCACGCGCTTCCGCCCGGGCCCCGGCGCCGGCATCGGCAAGGACGACACGATCTTCGCCACGCGCGACGGCAAGGTCGCGTTCCGGACGAGCGGCGAGCGCCGCTTCGTCTCCGTCGTCGACGGCGAGTAACCCGTGTTCCACGACCGGGCGCGGCTGACGGTCGTCGCCGGCCGCGGCGGCGACGGGTCGATCCACTTCCGACGCGAGAAGTTCGTGCCCAAGGGCGGCCCGGACGGCGGCGACGGGGGAGAGGGCGGCGACGTCGTGCTGGTCGCAGACCCGCGGCGGCGCGACCTCTCCGGCTTCCGGCCGAACCAGAAGCTCCGCGCCGGCCGCGGCGGCTCGGGCGGCGGCCGTCTCTCGAACGGCGCCCGCGGCGACGACGCGACGCTGGCCGTCCCGGTCGGGACGCAGGTGTTCGAGGGCGACGACCTGCTCGCGGACCTCGCGCGGCCGGATGCGCGCGTCGTCGTCGCGAAGGGAGGCGCCGGCGGGCGCGGCAACAAGCGCTTCGCCGGACCGACCCGCCAGACGCCGCGCTTCGCGGAGATCGGCCTCCCCGGCGAGGAGAAGGAGCTCGAGCTCCGCCTCAAGCTGCTCGCAGACGCCGCGCTCGTCGGCCTGCCGAACGCAGGCAAGTCGTCGCTGCTCACCCGCATCTCGAACGCACGGCCGAAGGTCGCGGACTACCCGTTCACGACCCTCGCGCCGGTGCTCGGGACGGTCGAGGCGTCGGACGGCCGCCAGCTCGTCGTCGCGGACGTCCCGGGCCTGATCGAGGGCGCGAGCGAGGGCGTCGGCCTCGGGCACGAGTTCCTCGCGCACCTCGAGCGCGCGCGCCTGCTCCTGCACGTGATCGACTCCTCCGAGGACGACGCCGACGAGCGCTGGCGGACGATCGACGCCGAGCTCGTCGCCTACGGCGCGGGCCTGGACGCGCGGCCGCAGGTCGTCGTCCTCAACAAGACCGACCTTCGCCCGGAGCCGCCCGCGTTCTCCGTCGAGGACGAGCGCGTCGTCCGCGTGCTGCGCGTCTCCGCCGCGACCGGTGCCGGGATCGACGAGCTGAAGCGGACGCTGTTCGAGCTCGTCCCGCCGGAGGAGGCCGCGCCCGAGACCGCCGACGAGCTCGTCGACTACCTCGTCTACCGCCCGCAGCCGGCGCGGCGCGCCTTCCGCGTCTTCCGCACCGAGCGCGGCTTCCGCGTCACCGGCGAGGCGCCGCCGACCGAGGAGCTCGAGGCGATCCTCAAGGCCGCGGGCGCGCGCGAGGGCGACGAGGTCGAGGTCGGCGACGAGGTGCTGGAGTGGGAGTGACCGCAGAGCCGTGGGCGCCCCTCGCCCCGGCGGAGGCGGCGGAGCTCCTGGCGGGGCTCGACGCGTCCTGGTGGATCGCGGGCGGCTGGGCGATCGACCTGTACCTCGGTGGCGGCCTGCGGGAGCACGCCGACCTCGACGTCGCCGTCCTCCGGGACGACGCGGCGGGCGTCGCCGCGCATCTCGCCGGCTGGGACTTCCACGCGGTCACGGCGCCCGGGGAGCTCACGCCCTGGGACGGCTCGCCCCCGCCGGAGCACGTGCACGGGATCTGGGCGCGTCCGACTCCCGCGAGCCCGTGGGCGTTCGAGCTCCTGCTCGAGGAGCACGAGGGCGACCGCTGGCTCTACCGCCGCGACTCGCGCGTCTCGCTGCCGCTCGCGGACTTCGGCGCCGTCCGCGACGGCCTCCCGCTCGTCGCGCCCGAGGTCGCGCTCCTCTTCAAGGCGAAGAGCCCGGACGAGAAGGCGGAGGGAGACTTCGCCGCCGTGCTCCCGCACCTCGACGAGCGCCGCCGCGCCTGGCTCGCCGGCGCGCTCGCCCTGCTCCACGCCGGCCACCCGTGGAGCGAACGGCTGTGAGCGACGTCCTCTACGGCGGCGCGTTCGACCCGCCGCACACGGGCCACGTCGCCGTCGCGGACGCCGCCCGCGAGCGCTTCGCGGCCGAGCGCCTGGTCGTTCTCGTGTCCGAACGGCCCGGCCACCGCGGCACGCACGCGCCCGCGCCGCTGCGCGTCGAGCTCGCGCGGGCCGCCTTCCCGCGCGACGACGTCCGCCTCGACCCGTACCCGCGGACGATCGACCTGCTCCGCGGCGAGCGCTTCGACGACCCGGTGTTCGTCGTCGGCGCCGACCAGTTCTGCGACTTCCTCGACTGGACGGAGCCGCAGGAAGTCCTGGAGCGCACGCGCCTCGCCGTCGCCACCAGGCCCGGCTTCCCGCAGCAGCGGCTCGACGGCGTCCTCGCTCGCCTCGACCGCCCGGAGCGCGTCCTCTTCTTCGCCATCGAGCCGAACCCGCTCGCCTCGACCGACATCCGCGCCCGCGTCGCCGCTGGCCAGCCGCTCGACGGGCTCGTCCCGCCGCGGGTCGCCGAGCTGATCGAGGCGCGCGGCCTCTACCGGGGCGCTTGACGTCCGGAGGCCCTGGGTACACTGACGGCGTCAGCATCCGAGGACACAAGACCGCCCTGACCTCGCTCGAACAAGCCCGCCGCACCGCCGCTCTCGCACAGGAGAAGCTGGCGGAGGACGTCGTCATCCTCGACATGCGGCCCGTCTGCACCTTCACGGACTACTTCGTCGTCGCGACCGGGCGCAACCCACGCCAGACCGCCGCGATCTGGGACGAGGTGCACGGCGTCCTCAAGAAGGAGGCCGGCCTGCTCCCGCGCACCGTCGACGGGACGCAGGAGGGGTCGTGGATCCTCGCCGACTACCTCGACGTCGTCCTCCACGTCTTCACGCCCGAGGCGCGCGCCTTCTACCGGCTCGAGGAGCTGTGGGGCGACGTGCCGGCGGTCGAGCTCGAAGCCGCCGCGGGTTAGCCGGCGCTCAGACCCTGCTGCGTGAGCAGGACGTTCCCGACGTCGGTCGGGAGGCCGTGCTGCAGCTTGCCGCCGAGACGCACGTCGAGGTTCCACGGCGCCCCGACCCGGAACCAGACCGGCGTCTTGTCGACCTTCACCGGGATCGTGTGCCCCTGCGGGAGGAAGCCGTCGTAGAGGATCGGGCCGCTCGCGCTGCCCTGCCGGACCTGCAGCCACACCGGGCCGCGCACGGCGGCGAGGACGCCCTTCGCCGGCAGCGCGGCGGCGGCCGGGGTCGTGACGGCCGGGATCGCGGCGGCCTTCACGGCCGACGGCTTCGCGAGGGGCGCCGCCTTCGGCTTCGTGACGTGGCGGACGGCGGTGCGCGTGACGCCCGCCGTGTGGTGGGTCTTGGGCGTCGAGCTCCGGTGGAGCTGCCATGCAGCGACCGCGCCGACGATGGCGACGATGGCGAGGATGGCGATCAGGGGACGGAGGAAGCCGATCCGCGGCGCGCCGATCGGGGCCAGCGCCTCGTGCACGAGCGGCCCGTCCTCGCGGCGCGCGTAGCGGCTGTTGAACTCGTCGACGTAGAGGTTCCCGTTCAGGCCCAGGAACTCGGCGTACGTGCGCAGGAACCCCTTGATGTAGGCATCGCCGGGCAGCAGCTCCCAGCGCTCCTCCTCGAGCGCGTTCAGATAGCGCCCGCGAATGCGGATCGCCTTCTGCACGTCCTCCGCGCTGAGGCCGCGCTTGTCGCGCGCCTCGCGGAGGCTGGGCCCGATCTCGAACATCGCAACGATTGTGACTGAGTGTGTGGGTAACCGCCAGAAGCGGGGGAAAGCGTGTGGAAAGGCTGTGGAAAACCTGCCGTGGGATGGTTCGCCGGAGGCGGCTACACTTCCTGCTCCCAGGGCCCATAGCTCAGCTGGGAGAGCGTCTGGCTGGCAGCCAGAAGGTCGCCGGTTCGAGCCCGGCTGGGTCCATTGTCCCAGGACGCGGTCGAGCTCTTCCTGCGCGGCTACCGCGCCTTCGTCGCGAGCGACCTGGAGGCGATCGAGGGGATGCTCGACCCGGACGTGGAGTGGGTCGGCGTCGACGCGGAGGCGACGCTCGTCAGCCGCGCGACCGTGCTCGAGGTGCTCGAGGAGCGGGTCGCCGAGCAGTACCACGTCACGGTCGACCGGGCGATCGGGATCGGCGACCGCGTCGTCGTCAGCATGCGCTTCTCGCGGGTCGAGCCCGACCCGACCGACGAGCGGCCGCTCCAGAGCCGGCGCTTCTACCTCGTCGGCCGCTACGCCGCCGTCGTCCACACGCAGGACGGGCGTGTCGTCCGCGTCGAGGAGCACCCGCACCTCGCGGCCGCGCTCGAGGCCGAGGGCCTCGAGGACGAGGTCGCGTGAAGGCGCTCGTCACCGGCTTCGAGCCCTTCGGCGGCCGGGACGTGAACCCGTCGCAGGAGCTCGTCGAGGTGCTCGCGGCCGACCCGCCTGACGGGGTGGAGCTCGTCGCGCGCGTCCTCCCGGTGACGTGGTCGCGCGCGGGCGACGAGCTCGTCGGCGCCGTGCTCGCGGCGCAGCCCGACGTCGTCGTCTGCTTCGGCCAGGCCGACGGCATCGCCGGAGTCGAGGTCGAGCGGTTCGCGCTCAACATGGACGACGGCACCGACAGCGAAGGCGAGCAGCGGCACGGCGACATCGCGCCCTACGGGCCGGTCGCCTACCGCTCCACGCTGCCGGTGGACGAGATCGTCGCCGCGCTCGAGGCGGACGGGATCCCCGTAGCGGCCTCGCGCGACGCGGGCGGCTACCTCTGCAACCACGTCTTCTACGTCCTGATGGCGCTGCTCGAGGAGCAGCCCGGGATCCGCGGCGGCTTCGTCCACGTCTCGCCGGACGCGCCGCTGGAGACGCTCGTCCGTGCCGCGCGGGCGATCCTCGCCGCGAGCGCGTAGCGCTCGGTCGAGTAGGTACAATCCGGATACCTACTTCACTGAGGAGATCTCGAAGTGACCGATCTGTTGCTCGTCCCGCTGGAGGACACCGTCGTCTTCCCGGGCATGACCGTGACCCTTGCGGTCGACGTCGGCGACGAAGAGCGCGTGCTGCTCGTTCCGCAGCACGAGAACGAGTACGCCAGCGTCGGCACCGTCGCCGAGGTGAGCGAGCACGTCCGCCTGCCCCGTGGCGGCCGCGCCGTCTCGCTGACCGGCCTGCACCGTGGCGTCATCGGCGCCGCGCACACCGACCCGATGGGCCGCCTGCGCGCGGAGGTCGAGGAGCGCCCCGACGAGAACCCGCCGCCCGTGCAGACGCGCGAGCTGGAGCGCGAGTACCGCGCCGTCGTCGAGGAGATCCTCGAGCTGCGCGACGCGGACGACCGCATCCGCCAGTTCGTGCGCGCGATCACCGAGGCCGGCGTGCTCGCCGACACGGCCGCGTACGCCCCCGACATCACCTTCGCGCAGCGCGTCGAGCTGCTCGAGAAGGTCGACGTCGTCGAGCGCCTCGGGTTCGCCGTCCGCGTGCAGCGCGAGCGGCTCGCCGAGCTGCAGGTGCGCCGGCGCATCCGCGAGGACGTCGAGAGCGGCGCGCAGAAGCAGCAGCGCGAGTGGTTCCTGCGCCAGCAGATGAACTCGATCCGCAAGGAGCTCGGGGAGGACGACGGCTCGGTCGCCGAGGACTACCGCAAGAAGATCGACGAGGCCGGGATGCCGGACGACGTCCGCGCCCAGGCCGAGCGCGAGCTGCGCCGCCTCGAGTCGATGGGCGACCAGTCCGGCGAGGCGTCGATGATCCGCACCTACCTCGACTGGCTGACGTCGGTGCCGTGGTCGAAGCGCTCCGAGGAGACGCTCGATCCGAAGGGCGCCCGCGAGGTGCTCGACGCCGACCACGCCGGCCTCGAGGACGTCAAGGACCGGATCGTCGAGTACCTGGCCGTGCGCAAGCTCCGGCAGGACCGCGGCATCCCGAACGACAAGAAGTCCGGCGCGATCCTGACGCTGATCGGGCCGCCCGGCACCGGCAAGACGTCGATCGGCGAGTCCGTCGCCCGCGCGCTCAACCGCGAGTTCGTCCGCATGTCGCTCGGCGGCATCCGCGACGAGGCGGAGATCCGCGGCCACCGGCGCACGTACATCGGCGCCCTTCCGGGCCGGCTCGTCCGCGCCCTGCGGGACGCCGGGACGATGAACCCGGTGATCCTGCTCGACGAGGTCGACAAGCTCGGGAACGACTGGCGCGGCGACCCGTCCGCGGCCCTGCTCGAGGTCCTCGACCCGGCGCAGAACCACTCGTTCCGCGACCACTACCTCGACGTCGAGCTCGACCTCTCCGAGGTCTTCTTCATCGCGACCGCCAACGTCGCGGACACCATCCCCGGCCCGCTCCTGGACCGGATGGAGGTCATCCGCTTCGACGGCTACACGGTCGACGAGAAGACCGCGATCGCGCGCGGCTACCTCTGGCCGCGGCAGCGCGAGCGGAACGGCCTGCGCGACGACGAGGTCGCGATCTCGGACGACGTGATCCAGACGGTCGTGTCCGAGTACACCCGCGAGGCGGGCGTCCGGCAGCTCGAGCGCGAGCTCGGGAAGATCCTGCGCAAGACGGCGACGAAGATCGCGTCGGAGCAGGTCGGGCCGCCGGTCGAGGTCGGGATCGACGAGGTGCGCGACGCCCTCGGGAGGCAGAAGTTCTTCCAGGAGGCGGCCGAGCGCACGGCGGTGCCCGGCGTGGCCACGGGCCTCGCGGTCACCGGCACGGGCGGCGACGTCCTCTTCGTCGAGGCGACCGCGATGGACGGCAAGGGCGACCTCGTCCTGACCGGCCAGCTCGGCGACGTGATGAAGGAGTCGGCGCGCATCGCCCTCTCCTACGTGCGCTCGCACTCGGACGAGCTCGGCGTCGAGCCGAAGGCGTTCGAGGACAGGCTCTTCCACGTGCACGTGCCCGCAGGCGCGATCCCGAAGGACGGGCCGAGCGCCGGCATCACGATGACGACCGCGTTGGCGTCGCTCCTCTCCGGCCGGCCGGTGAAGCACACGGTCGGCATGACCGGCGAGGTGACGCTGCAGGGCCGCGTCCTGCCGATCGGGGGGCTGAAGCAGAAGGTGCTCGCGGCACACGCCGCCGGCCTGACCGACGTGATCATCCCGGAGCGGAACCGCGGCGACCTCGACGACGTCCCGGAGGACGTGCGCGAGGCGATGACGTTCCATCCGGTCATGACCATCGGCGAGGTGCTGGAGCTCGCCCTGGAGCCGAAGCAGCAGCCGACGCTCCATGCGGTGTAGGCGCTGTCAGCCGCTGCCCGAGGAGGTCGCCCGCGCGGCGGA
>JAFAIV010000021.1 GCA_019236545.1 Actinomycetota bacterium
CCTCGAGGGCGTGCTGCGCTTCTGGATCGGCGAGGACGAGAGCGAGGTCGTCGACGTCGCCGCGGGCGAGGTGCTGACGATCCCGGCCCACGTGCCGCACAAGGCCGAGGCGCTCGAGGACACGCTCGATGTCGACGTCTTCACGCCACCGCGCCAGGACTGGCTCGACGGCTCCGACGCGTATCTGCGCGGCTAGGCCGCGGGACGGAACGCCAGCAGCTCGGGCCCGTGGTCGCGAAGCCAGGCGCGCTGCTCGCGCCAGGCGGGGCGGCGGCTCTCGACGAGACTCCAGAAGCGGCGGGAGTGGTTCGGCTCGCGCAGGTGGCAGAGCTCGTGGACGACGACGTAGTCGAGGACGTCGAGCGGCGCGAGGACGAGTCGCCAGTTGAAGGAGAGCGTGCCGCGCGTCGAGCACGACCCCCAGCGCGTCCGCTGGTCGCGCACCTGGATCCGCTCGTAGGCGACGCCGAGCGCCTCGGCCTCCTCCTCCGCGATCATCGCGACGAGCTCGCGTGTCGCCCGCCGCGCCTCGGCCTCCGAGACGGCGCGCGGATCGAGCCCGAGCCGCGGCACCTGCTTCGCCCGCTCGCGCGCGAGCCAGCCGCGATGCTCCTCGAGGATCCGCCCCACCTCGCGCTCCGGGAGTCGCGCCGGGACGGTCAGCGTCGCCGGCTCGCCCCAGGGCGCCCGCAGGGTCCAGCGCCGGGCGCGGCGCGAGCGCCGCACGACCACCTCGTCGTCCACGTCCCTAAGCCTGGAACTTGCGGAAGACGACGCAGGCGTTGTGCCCGCCGAAGCCGAAGCTGTTCGAGACGGCGACGTCCACCTGCGCGTCCCGCGCGACGTTCGGGACGTAGTCGAGGTCGCACTCGGGATCCGCGACCTCGTAGTTGATCGTCGGCGGCAGCTTGTCGTCCTTCACGGCCATGATCGTGAAGGCCGCCTCGATCGCGCCGGCCGCGCCAAGGCAGTGGCCGGTCGCGCCCTTCGTCCCGGAGACCGGCGTCTTGTACGCGTTCTCCTCGCCGAGCGCGAGCTTGAGCATCTTCGTCTCGGACGCGTCGCCGATCGGGGTGGAGGTGGCGTGCGCGTTCACGTAGTCGATGTCCTCGGCGGCGACGCCCGCGTCGCCGAGCGCCATGGTGAACGCCATCACCGGCCCGGTCGGGTCCGGCTCGGTGATGTGCTTCGCGTCCGAGGAGAGGCCGTAGCCCGCGACCTCGGCGTAGATCTTCGCCCCGCGCGCCTTCGCGTGCTCGAGCTCCTCGAGGACGAGCACGGCGCCGGCCTCGCCCATGACGAAGCCGTCACGCTGCGCGTCGAACGGCCGCGACGCGCGGGCGGGGTCCTCGTTGCGCCGCGAGAGCGCGCGCATCGCACCGAAGCCGGCGATGCCGACCTTGCAGACCGCGGCCTCGGTGCCGCCGCAGAGCATCACGTCCGCGCGGCCGAGCCGGATCATGTCGAGGCCGCCGCCGATCGCCATGTTCGACGCGGCGCAGGCCGTGCACTCCGAGAGGAGCGGCCCGCGGGTCCCGAGCTCGATCGAGACCCAGCCGGCGCCGAGGTTCGGGATGATCGCCGGGATGGCGAACGGGTTGACGCGGTCGGGGCCGCGCGTCGCGAGCGTGTCGTAGCACTCCTGGAACGACTCGAGGCCGCCGATCCCGGTCGCGATCGAGGCGCCGACGCGGTCGGCCTCCTTCGAGATGTCGATGCCCGAGTCGGCCTCCGCCTGCCGCGCCGCGGCGAGGATCAGGTGGACGAAACGGTCCATGCGGCGGGCCTGCTTGCGGTCGATCCACTGCGTCGGGTCGAAGTCCTTCACCTCGCAGGCGAAGTGGACGGGGTAGTCGCCGTGGTCGAAGTGCGTGATCGGGCCGGCGCCGGACTCGCCCTTCAGCAGGTTCGTCCACGACTCCTCGACGGAGAGGCCGAGCGGCGACACCGCGCCCATGCCCGTGATGACGACGCGTCTGCGCCCGTTGAGTGACCCGTTTCCGCTCATCTACATCCCCAGCCCGCCGTCGACGAGCAGCACCTCGCCCGTGATGAACGAGGCCTCGTCGGAGCAGAGGAAGCGTACCGCCCCTGCGATGTCCTCCGGCTCGCCGAGCCGCCCGAGCGGCGTGTTCTGGAGCATCGCCGCCGTCGCCTCCTCCGGCAGGACGTCGGTGAGCTGCGTCTTCACGTAGCCGGGCGCGACGACGTTCGCGCGAACGCCGCGCGACCCGAGCTCGCGCGCGAGCGACTTCGTGAAGCCGATGATCCCGGCTTTCGACGCCGCGTAGTTCGTCTGGCCCCAGTTGCCGTGGACGCCGACGATCGAGGAGACGTTGACGATCGAGCCGGCGCGCTTCTTCATCATCGGCCGGGTGACGGCGCGGCAGGTGTAGAAGACGGACGAGAGGTTCGTCTCGATCACGGTGCGCCAGTCGTCGTCCGACATGCGCGCCAGCAGGCCGTCGCGCGTGAGACCTGCGTTGTTGACGAGGACGTCGAGATCACCTGCGTCCGCGATCAGCTTCGCCGCGTCCTCCGCAGAGGAGACGTCGGCCTGGATCGCGCGCGCGCCCGTCTCCTTCTCGAGCGCAGCAGCCTCGTCGGCGCCGCTCCGGTAGCCGAAGGCGACGGTCGCTCCGGCGCAA
>JAFAIV010000085.1 GCA_019236545.1 Actinomycetota bacterium
CCGACGTGGACGGCCGTGCGGGCACCGAGGCGCTCGAGCGCGATCCGCCAGATCCGCGGGTCCGGCTTCGGCGCGCCCGCATCGGCCGAGGTGACGACCGCGTCGACGACGCCGTCGAGGCCGAGGGCGGCGAGGTGGTCGTGCAGTCCGACGTCCCAGTTCGAGACGACGGCGAGCCGGAGACCGGCGGCCGCCAGCCGCGTGCACGCGTCGACCGCGCCCTCGAGCGGACGGAAGCGCAGCGACGCCATGAAGTCGGCGACGAACGACTCCGGCTCGACGCCGTCCGCGCCGGCCGCGGCGAGGAAGACCTTCGCGCAGTCGCGACGCAGCAGTGCGAGTGTCGCCTCGTCCCGGCCCTCGTGCGAGCGCGGGACGTAGTGCGCCACCTCCGCGGCGAACGCCTGCGCGACCTCCGCCTCGCTCCGCTCCACCCCGTGCGCGCGCAGCGCGGCCCGCAGCCGCGGCACCGGGTCGTCCAGGGTGACGAGCGTCCCGTACGCGTCGATGGTGACCGCCTCGACGTCCAAGCCGCGGCGGATCATAGGGTTCCCCCGATGCGCCACTTCACCCCAGATGAGGCAAATGCGGCTCTCGCGGACGTCAGGCCGCTCGTCGAGCGGATGGTCGAGCTGCGCGCGCGCCACCTCGAGGCGATCGAGCGGCAGGAGTCGCTCGAGCGGAAGATCCGCGGCAACGGCGGCAGCATCGCGCCCGCCGAGCTCGCCGCCGCGGCGCAGGACGTGGACGAGATCGCGGCGCGGCTTGCGGCGACCGTGGACGAGATCGGCGAGCACGGCGCGCAGGTGAAGGACCCCGACACGGGCCTGATCGACTTCCCGGCGGTCCGCCGCGGCGAGACGGTGCTCCTCTGCTGGCAGCTCGGCGAGGGCGAGATCGAGTACTGGCACCGCGTCGAGGATGGCTTCGCCGGCCGCCGCCCGCTGCCGCTCGACGACTAACCTTTGAGGATTCCGCGCCTCGGGCGCGAACCGGGACCGGTGGACATGACGTTCTGGCACCGCCTGATCACCGCGGCGGCGATCTTTCTCGTCGTCAGCCTCGTTGCGCGCGTGATCGACTGGTGGCTCGCGCGCAAGGATCTGCCGCCGGAGGCGGTGACGCGCTACCGCGTCTTCCGGCGCAGCATCACCGCCACGATCCTCGTCGTCGGCTTCTTCTCAGCACTGCTCGTGATCCCGCAGGTGCGCGCGGTCGCCGGCGGCCTGCTCGCTTCGACGGCGGTGCTCGGGATCATCGTCGGCTTCGCGTCGCAGCAGACGCTCGGGAACTTCGTCGCCGGCCTCCTGATCGCAGTCTCGCAGCCGATTCGGCTCGGCGACCGTGTCCAGTACGCGGGCACCGACGGTGTCGTCGAGGAGATCGGCCTCACCTACACGGTGATCCGCCGCCCGGATCAGCAGCGCCTGATCGTCCCCAACTCGAAGCTCTCCGCGGACGCGATCCTCAACGCCTCGATCGGCACGCGCGAGACGTATGCGGAGGTCGTCGTCCCCGTGCCGCTGACTACCGACTTGAGCGCCGCCGTGCACGCACTGCGGGAGGAGACTTCCGGGGAGCGCGACGCGCGCGTCTTCGTCAGCGGGCTCGACGGCACGGCGCAGGTGACGATCCGCGCCGCCGCCGAGAGCGAGTTCGCGGCCGAGTCGCTCGAGAGCGAGCTACGGGTGCGCGCGCACACGCGCCTGCGCGAGCTCGGCGTCTGGGGCTGAGGCGATGGCGCCGCCCCGCCGCCCGCCGGCGAAGCCGCCGGTCCCCAGCGGGCGGAAGCGCCGCGCGGAGGCGCGGCGGGACAGGAAGCGGCTCATCCTGATGCTCGTCGTCCTCCTGCCGGTCGTCGCTCTCGCGACCGCCGCCGGCGGCATCTACGCGTTCAGCTCGAGCTGCGACCTCGGCTCGCTGCGGCCCGTGAACACCGGCGCCAACTCGTTCGTCTACGCGTCGGACGGCTCCCTCCTCGGCGCGATTCCGGCCGAGCAGAACCGGACGCCGGTCCCGCGCTCGCGGATCAGCCCCTGGATGGCGAAGGCGACCGTCGCGATCGAGGACCGGCGCTTCTACCAGCACGGCGGCGTCGACCCGATCGGGATCCTGCGCGCGATCGTCGACGACATCCGCGCCCGGCACATCGTCGAGGGCGGCTCGACGATCACCCAGGAGCTCGTCCGCAACCTCTACCTCTCGCGCGAGCAGACCCTCTCGCGCAAGATCGTGGAGGCCTGCCTCGCGATCAAGCTGTCGCGCTCCTGGTCGAAGGACCGGATCCTCACCGCGTATCTGAACGAGGTCTACTACGGCAACCACTCGTACGGGATCCAGGCCGCGGCGGAGACGTACTTCTCCGAGCCGGCGTCGAGGCTGACGCTCGAGCAGGCGGCGCTCCTCGCTGGGCTGCCGCAGGCGCCGTCGATCTACGACCCGTTCCACGACGCCGCGGACGCGCTGGCGCGGCGCAACCAGGTGCTCTACGCGATGCGGCAGAACGGCGACATCGACGGCGAGACCTACGTCGCGGCGGTTGGCGACCGGAGCCTCCACCTCAAGCCGGGCAGTGCGTACTCCCGGATCAAGGAGCCGTACTTCTTCGGCTACGTCGAGGACCTGCTGCAGGAGGCGTACGGCGCGAACACCGTCCGCTCGGGCGGGCTGAAGGTCGTCACGACGATCGACCCGACGCTGCAGGCCGCCGCGCGCACGGCGATCGAGCACATCCTCACCGCGAAGACCGACCCGGCCTCCGCGATCGTCGCCATCGACCCCAAGACCGGCGCGATCCGCGCCATGACCGCGGTGACTCCGGGGAACGACTCGAACCAGTTCAACTTCGTCACGAGCGCCCACCGCCAGCCGGGCTCCACCTTCAAGACGATCACCCTGGCCGCGGCGGTCGCGGCCGGGATGGACCCGTTCAACACGTTCTACCTCTCGGCGCCCTTCTACTACGCGCCGCTGAAGTGGAAGGTCGAGACGTACGAGCACACGTACTCCGGTGTCGAGTCCGTCGCGAACGCCACCGTCCAGTCGGACAACACCGTCTACGCGCGGCTCGCCCTCGACGTCGGCCCGGAGAACATCGTCGCGATGGCACAGAAGCTCGGCGTCCGCTCCCCGCTCCCCGCCGTCCCGTCGCTGACCCTCGGCTCCGTCGGCGTGACCCCGCTCGACATGGCCTCCGCGTACGCGACTCTCGCGGCGGGCGGGATCTACTCGAAGCCGATGGCGATCACGAAGGTCGTCCTTCCGAACGGCAAGGTCGACACGCAGACCGGCTGGGGCAGGCCGCAGCAGGACCGCGTCATCCCCGACTGGGTCGCCTCCACCGTGACGAAGGTGCTGGAGAACAACATGCTCTACGGGACGGGCACCGGCGCCCACGTCGCCGGGCACACGGACGCCGGCAAGACCGGGACGACCGACAACTACGCCGACGCCTGGTTCTCGGGCTACACGCCGTTCCTCGAGGCGACGGTCTGGATGGGCTATCCGC
>JAFAIV010000135.1 GCA_019236545.1 Actinomycetota bacterium
GACGGCGCACGTCTCGCGCGGCCTCGCGGTCGACGGCTCGCCCGCGGGCTGGAACGCGCTCGCGCTGACCCTCCCGCGGAAGGGCCTCGCCGACGACCTCCGCCTCGGCCTCGCGCTCAACGGCGCGCTGAACGACGCCGCTGTGGCCGCCTACGCCGCCAAGCGCGAGTACCAGGCTCCGCGCCCGATCTCGATGGTGCGCTACCTCGCCTTCAACGACGAGCTGCCACTGATCCCGGGCTTGATCCGCAGGGTCAAACCGCGGACGTGGGTCATGTTGGAGGGCCGCTGGGTCGACGGCGCGCGCTGGACGCCGCCGGCCGCGACGCCGCCCTCGCCAGGCTGGGTCTCCGCGGACGCGACCTACGCGTACGCCGCCGCCCGCGTCCTCGGCTCCCTCACCGGCCGCTCCTTCGCCACCCGCGCCGCGCAGGCCGCGAACGCCGGAGTCGCGAACGGCACCGAGCTCGCGATGGACGTCGCCGCCGGCAAGAAGCTCGGCCTCGAGATCGGCGCCCTCGCGCTCCGGAAGATTCCCGGCCGCTGACGCGACGCCGCAGGGCAAGCCGGGCGGAGCCGGCTTGGCCGGAGGCGATCCCCGCTCCCGCAGACGCCGCGAAAGCGGCCTCAGCGGGCGGGCGAGAAACCACTGCACGGAGCACGTGGGAGACCGCTCTCTCCCGCGTGCGGAGTTCCGCTTCGAGCGAGCGGAGCGTCAGCTTCGCGAGCTAGGACTAGCGGCCCGCGCGAACCTGCAGCCGGCGCGACACGGTGTCGAGCGTGACGGCGAGCAGCAGGATCAGGCCGGTGACGATGTAGATCGTCCCGGTCGAGTAGCCGGCGGTGTCGAGGCCGTTCGAGACGGTCGCGATCACGAGCGAGCCGATCAGCGCGCCGCGCACCTCGCCGCGGCCGCCGAAGAGGCTGACGCCGCCGATGACGGCCGCCGCGATCGAGTTCAGGAGCAGCGTGCTCGGCGGGAACGTCAGCGCGACCGAGTTCACGTTCGCCGCGAGGATGATGCCGCCGACCGCCGCCGTCGCGCCCGAGATGCCGAAGACGAGGACGCGGATGCGCGGGACGTTGATGCCGGCGCGGCGCGCGGCCTCGGCGTTGCCACCGACCGCGTAGACGTGGCGGCCGAACAGCGTCCGCTTCGCGAGGAACGTGAGCACGACGAGGAAGATGAGGATGAGCAGCCCGGCGAGGGGGAGCCCGAACGGCGTGCCCTGGACGACGCCGTGGTTGCAGATCGCGACGACGCCGAACGCGGCGAGCCCGATTCCCGCCGACTTCAGCGCGATCGAGCGGATGCTCTCACCGCTGACGTTCGCCTGCCGCTGGCGCAGCCAGCCGACGAGCCGCGATACGGGGTAGACGGCGGTGACGGCGGCGGCGATCAGGTACCCGGCGAAGTGCGAGAAGTAGTAGCTCGCCGTGTAGTTGATCCAGCGGTCCTGGATGATGATCGTGCCGCGCACCTGCAGCTTCGACAGGATCACGCCCTGCCAGATCAGGTAGCCGGCCAGCGTGACGACGAACGACGGCACGCCGACGAACGCGACGATCGAGCCCTGCACGACGCCGATCAGCGCGCACGCGGCGACCGCGATCAGCATCGCGATCAGGCCGTTCACCTGCCAGCCCGTTCCCGGCAGCTGCAGCTCCGCCACGATCAGCGCGCCGATGCCGGCGACGAAGCCGATCGAGAGGTCGATCTCGCCCAGCAGCAGCACGAAGACGACGCCGAAGGCGAGCATCGTCGTCCCCGCCATCTGGATGATGATGTTGCTGAAGTTGATGGCGGTGAAGAAGTTCGTCGCCTTGAAGCTGAAGAAGACGACGATGAAGATCTGCCCGAGGATGATCGGGACGATCCCCAGGTTCCCCTGGCGGATGTCCGAGGTCAGCTGATCCCAGAAGCCGAGGATCCCGCCGCGGCCCTCGCGGTGCTCGTCGGGCGGGGCGGCCCCCTCCGGGCCGACGACCTCGGCGGTGGTCACGCGACCACCTGCGTCGCCGGGATCCCGGAGACCTTCGTCGGCTGGCCGGCGGTGATCGCCTCGACGACCTCCTGCTGGGTCGTCTTCTCGCGCTCGAACACGCCGACGTTCCGGCCGAGCCGCAGCACCGTGATCCGGTTCGCGGTCTCGAAGACGTCGTGGAGGTTGTGGGAGATGATCACGACGCCGAGCCCCTGCTCGCCCAGCCGGCGCACGAGCTCGAGCACCTGCTCGGTCTGCGCCACGCCCAGGGCGGCGGTCGGTTCGTCGAGGATCACGAGCTTGGAGTTCCACATGACCGCGCGGGCGACCGCGACGGACTGGCGCTGGCCGCCCGAGAGCGTCGCGACCGGCTGCCGGATGGACTTGATCGTCGTCACGCGGAGTCCCGCGAGCGTCTCGGTGGTGTGCTGCTCCATCGTCGGCTCGTTGAGCACCGCGTACCGCGCGGCCTCGCGGCCGAGGTACATGTTCTGGACGACGTCGAGGTTGTCGCAGAGGGCGAGATCCTGGTACACGACCTCGATCCCCAGCCGCCCCGCGTCGCGCGGGCCGTGGATCGTGACCTCCTTGCCCTCGAAGAAGACCTGGCCGCTGTCGGCCATGTGCGTGCCGGCGATGCACTTGATCAGCGTCGACTTGCCGGCGCCGTTGTCGCCGACCAGCGCCATCACCTCACCCGGCCGCACTTCGAAGTCCACGTCGGTGAGCGCCTGGACGGAGCCGAACGTCTTCGTGATGTTGCGAAGCTCGAGGAGCGGCGTCGTGTCGGTCATGGGCGATCGATCATACGAGGGAGGGGCGGGCGGTGAAAGCGCCCGAAGACGCCTTCACCGCCCGACGACCCTTTCCTACTTGCAGTACTGCGCGTAGGCGCCGACGCACACGTCGCTCTTCTTCAGGAACTTGTCCGTGAAGAGGCGCGTGTAGTTGGCCTTGGTGATCCAGATGACCGGGAGCGCGAGGGTCGGCTCGTTCTTCGAGCCGTTCTTGCGGAACCCGTTCGACTTCGGCGTCTGGCCCTTGACGAGCGCGACCGCGGCCGCCGCGGCGGCGTTGGCCTCGTCAGGCACGTACTTGTAGACCGTGCCGGTCTGCCAGCCGGCGAGGATGTACTGGACACCCTGCGGCGTCGCGTCCTGGCCGGACAGCGGGATCGGCTTCAGGTGCTTCGCCTTCAGATCGGCGACGACCGCGCCCGCGATGTTGTCGTTCGCGGCGAGAACGGCGTCGATCTTGTTGTTCGTCTTGACGAGCATCTGCGAGAAGATGGTCGAAGCGTTGTTCGCGTCCCAGTCGGGCACGAACTGCTGCGGCCCCTTCGTCAGAGCGCCGCTCGAGAAGAGCGGGTTGAGCACGGCGTCGTTGCCGCTCTTGAACCAGAACGCGTTCTGGTCCGTCGGCCCGCCCCAGAGCTCGGCGACGACCGGCTTCTTCGAGTACGTGCCGTTCGCCTTCATCGCGGCGACGATGCCGTTCGCCTGCGCCTCGCCGACGGCCTTGCCGTCGAACGTGACGTAGACCGACGCGGTGCCGCCGGTGACCTGGCGGTCGTAGTCGATCGCCTTGCCGCCCTTCTCGGTGAACAGCTTCTCGATCGCGGCCGCGGAACCGTTGTCGAGGGCCGTCTCGATGACGACCTTCGCGCCGGCCGCGAGGCACGCCTGAGCCTGCGACTTCTGCTTCTCCGGGTCGTTCAGCGCGTTCGTGATCATCGCGCTGACGCCGGCCTTCTTGAAGGCGGCCGCCATCGCCGGGGCGTCGAACTGCACCCAGCGGACGGACGACTTCGTGTCGGGCAGCAGGACGCAGACCTGTGCGCTCGCCTTGTGGCTCGCGGTCGCGCCGCTGGCGACGACGGCTGCAACGGCTGCAAAGACGCCGAGCAGCGCAATCGTCTTCCGAGAGAACTTCCTCACGCTGTGCCTCCTCCTCGATCCGGTCGGGGAACTGCGGCGCAATCCTACTCTGCTAGTTCAATAGTTCAAGTCCCGCGACCAGGCGGGGTCGAAGTCGTTACCCGACCGGGTACTGCTCCTGCGCGGAGCTGCCCTCGAAGCGGCTCTTCGTGGTGACGTAGCGGGCTGCGTTGGCCCTTGTCACGAAGTTCAGGCCGGTGTTGGTTTCGGCCGGGTGCACGAGGCCGCCGCTGTAGCGGTACAGGAAGAGCTGCAGCACCGGCAGGAACCCCTGGAGGTACGGCTGCTGGTCGATCGCGAAGTCGAGGTCGCCGGCGTGGATCGCGCGCAGCGTCGATTGGAGCAGGTCGTAGCCGCCCGCGTGGACGCCCTTCGCGCGAAGCTTGTACTTCCGCATCACGGCCGCGACGCCCGCCGTCGAGCCGGCATCGACGGCGAAGAGCCCCTTCGCGCCCTTGTTGCCGAGGTAGGTCGCCTCGATCTTCTTCGCCTCCGCGTGGACGTCGACGCCGGTCGCGACGACGTGGGCGGCGATCGGGCGGCCGGAGTCGCGGATCGCGTCGAGCGCGCCGTCGATCCGCGGCTGGATGTTGAGCTGGTGCGGCGTGGCGATGAAGAGGAAGACGTCGCCCTGGCCGACGAGCCCGCCGAGGCGTCCGCCGAGCTCGAGGCCTGACTGGTAGTTGTCCTGGCCGATGTAGGCGAGCCGCGGGTTCGCCTTCGCGCCGTCGGCGTTGTACGAGACGACGGGGATCTTCCTGGCGAGCGCCGCGGAGGTCGGGGCGTCGAACGCCTGCGGGTCGATCAGCGAGACGGCGATCCCGTCCACGCGCCTCGAGATCGCGTGCCGCATCGCGCGCACCATCTCGCCGACGTCGCTCGTCTTCGACCCGGTCCACTCGACCTCGACGCCGAGCAGCGCCGCGGCGTCCTGGCTGCCGTACTTCGCCGGGACGAAGAACGGGTTCGTCAGCGCGTGGTTGACGAAGACGAAGCGCCAGGTCGGATGCTGTTGCGGGAAGGCGACCGGCCCACCGCCTGCGAACGCGTCCGGGGCGAGGCCGAGCGCCGCGGCGGCGGCGCCGAGACGGATCAGCGCCCGCCGGTCGAGCCGGCCCGGCCCGGTCACGCCGGACGGCGCCGGACGAGCCAGAGCGTCAGCAGGACGACGGCGACGGCGAGGGCGGCGAAGATCCCCGCCTCGATCGCCTGGAACGTCCAGAAGCGGTCGGCGGGCTGGTACGAGACGATCCGCTTCCAGCCGAGGCCGAGGATGTACGACTGCGGGTCGATCCCGGCCTGCTGCGCGTGGACGACGGCGAGGTTCTCGCGCGCGGTCGTGATCACGCTCCCGCCGGCGTCGACGAGCGTGTCGCTGAGCACCCAGTTCCCGGCCGGCTGGACGTCCGTCCCGGCGACCACCTGCTGCAGGGGCGCGAGGAAATGCGGCCGCGCGAACTTCAGCACGATGAGCCGCGTCGCCGCGAAGGCGATCAGCGTCGCCGTCATGGCCGGGACGGTGCGCCGGAAGACGAGCCCGGCGAGGACGCCGAGCGCGAGCGCGAAGAGCGCGTACGCGGGCACGACGAGCCCTTCGAGGTCGAACGCGCTCGGCGACATCCGGCCCTGGAGCGTGTCGAACGGGCCGCGCCACCACATGACGAGGCCGCTCACGGCTGCCGCGACGAGGACGGTGGCGAGCGCGATCCAGGCGGTCTTCGAGACGAGCCAGCGCGAGCGCGGGACGCCCTGCGTCCACGCGAATCGGTGCGTCCCGAGCTCGAGCTCCCGCGCGAGCAGCGGCGCGCCGACGAAGAGGCCGAACAGCGCGGGCAGCACCATCAGGCCGCGGATGCCGGACACCCAGCTCCCGAACTCGCCCTCGAAGTGGCGGACGATCAGGTCACAGCCGGACCGCCCGCCGGGAGGCAGGCAGTCCGCGAGCGGCTTCGCGTGGTACTCGGTGAGGACCGGGACGTGCGTCCCGACGGCCGTCGCCGCCAGCAGCGCGAGCAGCCCGAGCCCGCCGAAGAGATGGGCGCGGTGCTGCCGCCACGTCACCCATGCCATCGGAGCGGCACCTTCTCGGGCGGCGACTGCACCGGCAGGCGCTCCGGCGTCATGTAGGAGAGGAGCAGCTCCTCGAGGCCGACGTTCTCGACCGTCCACGACGGGTCGGCGATCGGGCCGTCGGCGACGACGAGCAGGGTGAGCTGGCGGCCGGCGTAGCGCTCGCGGACGATCGTGCGGACGCCACGGATCGTGCCGATCGGGCGGCGTGGCCCCATCAGGATCCGGTGCGACTCGAGCAGCTCCTCGACGTTCCCCTGCAGGCGGACGCCGCCGCCGGTGAGCAGAACGATGTGGTCGCAGACGCGCTCGATGTCGGCAATC
>JAFAIV010000137.1 GCA_019236545.1 Actinomycetota bacterium
AGCTCCGCCCGCACCGCTGTCCTTGTGTGCGCGTCGAGCGCGGCGAGCGGCTCGTCGAGGAGGAGCACCTCCGGGTCGCGCGCGAGCGCGCGGGCGAGCGCGACCCGCTGGCGCTCGCCGCCCGAGAGCTCGCCCGGGCGCGCGTCCGCCAGGTGCGCGATCCGGAACCGCTCCAGCAGCTCGTCCACCGGCCGGCCGCCGGCGCCGTAGGCGACGTTCCGCCGCACGCTCAGGTGCGGGAAGAGCGCGTACTCCTGGAAGACGAGCCCGACCCGGCGCTCCTCCGGCGGCAGCGCGACGCCGCGCTCCGTGTCGAGCCAGACCTCGTCCCCGAGCGCGACCCGGCCCTGCGGCGGACGCACGAGCCCGGCGATCACCCGCAGCACCGACGTCTTGCCGGCGCCCGACGGCCCGACGAGCGCGGTCGTGCCGCCGACCTCGAGCGAGAGGGCTAGCTCGAAGGAGCGAAGAGGAAGCGCGAAGTTCGCCTGGAGGGCTGCCACTGAAGTCCGAATTTCAGCGCGAGGAGGAGCGCGGCGCTGACGACGACGAGGAGCGCGCTCATCGCGAGCGTCACATCGAAGTTCACCGCGAACTCCTGGTAGATGGCGAGCGGGAGCGTCTGCGTCACGCCCTGGAGCGAGCCCGCGAACATGATCGTCGCGCCGAACTCCCCGAGACCGCGCGCGAACGCGAGCGCCTCGCCCGCCGCGAGCCCGCCTCGCGCGAGCGGGAGCACGACCCGGAAGAACGTCCGGACGGGGCCGGCGCCGAGGGTGCGCGACGCCGCGACGACGTCCTGGTCGACCGCCTCGAACGCCGCGATCGCCTGACGGACGTACAGGGGCGAGGCGACGTACGCGACCGCGAGCACGACCGCCGTCTGCGTCAGCCCGAGCCGGATCCCGAACGCGTCGAGCGTCCCGCCGAGCAGCCCGAACCGCCCGAACGCCGCGATCAGCCCGATCCCCGCCACCGCCGGCGGGAGGACGAGCGGCAGCTCGACGAGCGTCACGGCGAGCGACCGCCCCGGGAAGCGCCGCGTCGCGAGGACGTACGCCGTCGGCGTCCCGAAGAGCAGGATCAGCGCCTGCGCGATCGCCGACGTCTTGAGAGAGATCACGAGCGCGTCCGTGACGACGCCGCTCGAGAGCTGGTCGACGAGCCGCCCCGGCGGGACGCGCGCGAACACGGCGACGATCGGCAGGAGCAGGAACGCGAAGCAGACCGCGGTCGCGGCGAAGACGGCGAACGCGGCCGCCGCGCGGCGCATCTAGCGGCCCGGCTTGAGGAACCCGGCCGCGCGGAGCGTCGCCTGGGCCGCCTTCCCCTTCAGCGCGTTCACCCACGCCTGCGCCGCGTCGAGGTTCGGGCTCGCCTTGACCGCGCACGCGCCGTAGTTGACCTTCGGCTGGTATCTCGGCGGGATCGGGAAGACGGAGACCTGCCCGGCGACGGACTTCGCGTCGGTCGCGTAGACGAAGCCGACGTCGGCCTCGCCGAGCGCGACCTTCGACAGCACCTCGCGCACGTCGGTCTCCTGGCTGACCGCCTTGCCGACGAGGTCGGAGAGGCCGGCCTTGCCTAGCACGGTGCGCGTGTAGTCGCCGACGGGCACTCCCTTCGCGGCCATGACGATCTTCAGGCCGGGCTGCGTGAGCGAGTAGATCCCGTGCAGGTGGCTCGGGTTGCCCTTCTGGCCGACGAGGACGAGCGTGTTCCCCGTGAAGAGGATCGGCTTCGTGCAGAGCCCGGCCAGGTAGAGCTGGTCCGGGAGCGTCACGTTCGCCGAGGCGAAGACGTCGGCGGGGAGCCCCTGCCGGATCTGCGCCGCGAGCGCGTTCGAGCCGGCGAACGAGTACTTCTGGCTCGGGTCGATCTGCGGGAAGACGTTCGTGAGCGAGGCTGCGGCGAAGATCGTCAGCTGCGGGCCGCGCGCGCGGGCGCCGGCGCCGGACGCGAGCGCGGCGGCCGCGAGAACGGCGAGGGCGAGCGCGGCGAGCCGCCTCACAGCTCCACCATCACGGACGTCGACTTGACCACGGCTGTGGCCGCCATCCCCGGCTTCAGCCCGAGCTCTTTCACCGCGTCGCGAGTCACGATCGCGACGACCCGCGCCGGCTCGGTCACGGTCAGCTCGACCTGCGCGAGCAGGCCCTCGACCTCGACCGAGGTCACCGTGCCGTGGAAGCGGTTGCGGGCGCTCATGTGGTGCGCCCCGTCGCCGCCACGCAGGCGCTCGATCTCGGCGAGCGGCACGCGCCGCCGGTTGCCGGAGTCGCGTTCGGTGCGGATCTTCCCGTCTCGCTCCCAGCGGCGGAGCGTGTCGACGCTGATCCCGAGCTCGCGGGCGGCCTCGGTCGCGGTGTAGCTCGCCTTCGGCATGCCCGCATTCTACATATGCAATGCCTATGCAGTCGGGTTGCGGATCCCGATCGCCCCGATCACGCCGCCGGTGCCGATCAGGACGGCCGTGACGACCATCGCGACGCGGTAGCCGTGCAGCGAGAGGTGGTCGGTGCCCGACGCGGCCGCGAT
>JAFAIV010000183.1 GCA_019236545.1 Actinomycetota bacterium
CGGTCTGGGAGGCGGTGCGCCGCCGGCGGACGGGCATGTTCGCGCGGACGGACGACTGGTGGCGGCTGCGCCGGCTGCGACTGCCGCAGGAGGAGGCGAGCTCGCCGCGCCGCTTCGTCGCGCTCGAGATCGCCGGCGAGACGCAGGCGTACGCGATCTACCGCACGTTCTTCGAGATGGAGGACAGCGTGTCGAAGTCGCGTCTCGTCGTCGCGGAGGCGCTCGGCTCGACGCCGCAGGCGACGGCCGAGATCTGGCGCTTCCTGCTCGACGTCGACTGGATGGCCGTGACGGAGACGACCCTCGCGCCGCCGGACCATCCGCTCTTCTTCCTGCTCGCGACCCCGCGCCGCGCGAGGTACCGCTTCGTCGACGCCCTCTGGGTGCGGCTCGTGGACGTCGGCGCCGCGCTGTCCGGCCGCGCGTATGGCGGCGACGGCCGGCTCGTCCTCGAGGTACGCGACGATGCGTGCGAGTGGAACGACGGCCGCTGGGTGCTGGAGGACGGCGCGTGCACGCGCACGGACGCCGAGCCGGACCTGGCGCTGGAGGCGAGCGCGCTGGGAGCCGCGTACCTCGGCGCCGTCTCGTTCCGCCAGCTGTGGGAGGCGCTGCGTGTCGAGGAGCTGAAGGACGGCGCCATCGACCGGGCGGACGCCCTGTTCACGTGGCGCCCCCACCCGTGGTGCCCGGAGATCTTTTAGGACGGGCTACAATCCCCGCCGACCCGGGGCGGTTAGCTCAGTTGGGAGAGCACCAGCTCGACAAGCTGGGGGTCACTGGTTCGAGCCCAGTACCGCCCATTTCGCACGACCGCAGCGTCAGTCGTGGTTCGTGTAGGCAAGGATCCGCCAGCCGTCGTCGCCGTCGCGCAGCAGGTGGTACGTCGTCCGGAAGTCCTTCAGGAGCTCGCCGTCGGCGCTGAGGACGTGCCAGTTCACGGTCGCGTACGCGCTCGAGCGGCCGAGCGGGGTGACGTCCAGGGACGCGATGTCTGCCCGCGCGGCGCCTGAGCGCTCGTACGCGGCCATCACCTCCGCGAGGTGGTCGCGCACGGCGGCGCGGTCGGGGAGGTGGATCGCCCGGCCTTCGCGGACCGCGACCATCGGCGCCTCGTAGAGGGCGCCGACCGCGTCGGCGTCGGAGGCCATGTAGCGCTCGGCGTAGTGCGCGAAGAAGGCGTCGAGCTCGCTCAGGGGAGGTCGCCGACCTCGTGCGCGCCGAAGGCGTCCGCGGGGCGGCGCTGCGGGATCGCGAAGCCGGAGACGACGCCCACAGCCAGCGCGGCCGCGCACAGCCCGAAGGCGACGGTGAACCCGTGCACGGACGGGAACGTACCGCCGGCGAGGACGCTCCGGGCCAGGATCGACGCCGTCACCGCGCCGCCGAATGCGCCCCCGACCGTCCGGGTGACCGTGTTCATCCCCGTCGCGATCCCGGTCTCGCCGGGGCCGACGTTCTCGATGATGAGATTCACCATCGCCGCGAACGCGAGGCCGATCCCTGCGCCGAGGAGGAGCGACGCGACGTAGACCTCCCAGCGCTGGCCGCGCGCGACCGCCAGCAGGAGGTAGGAGGACCCTGACAGCACCGCGCCCGCGAGCAGCGGCGGCTTCGAGCCGAAGCGCCGCTCGAGCCGGCCCGTCTGGGCTCCGAAGACCAGCATCGCCAGCGTCGACGGGACGAGGAACAGCCCCGCGCCCGTCACCGAGGCGCCGAAGCCGTACCCCGCGCGGTGCGGCGTCTCGACGTACTCCGGGAGCAGGACGAACGACGCGTACATCCCGAAGCCGAGCAGGAGTGCCACCGCATTCGTCGTCCACACGCCGCGGATCCGCATCATCCGCATGTCGACCAGCGGCTCGGGGCTCTGCGTCTCCGCCCACACCCAGGCGACGAGGACGACGACCCCGCCGACGAGTACGCCGATCGTCTTCGCCGACGCCCAGTGCCACGTCGGCGTCTGGCTCACCGCAACGAGGACGGCGCCGAGCCCGACCGACATCAGCGCCGCGCCGAGCCAGTTCACGCCCCCCGGGACGCGCACCGGCGACTCCGGGACGAGGAGGCGGATCAGGATCGTCGCCGGCACGAGTGGGACGAGCGGAAGCCAGAAGAGCCAGTGGTACGAGAGGTGGTCGACGATCGGCCCCGAGAGGACGACGCCCGCGCCGCCGCCGACGCCGAGCAGCGCCGAGAGGAGGCCGATCGCGCCTGCGAGCCGCTCCCGCGGGAACTCGTCCCGGATGATCCCGAATGCGAGCGGGAAGACGCCGCCTGCGGCGCCCTGGACGACGCGGCCCGCGAGCATCAGCGGCAGGCTCGTCGCGACCGCGCAGACAACGGTCGCGGCGCACATCAGCACGAGCACGACGATGAGGAGCCGCGCCTTCCCGTGCATGTCGCCGAGTCGCCCGATCAGCGGCGTGGCGATCGACGCGCTCAGCAGGTACGCGCTGATCACCCAGCTGACCGAGTTCACCGAGGTGTGCAGGTCGTGCTGGATGTTCGGGAGCGCCGGCGCGACGAGCGACTGGAGCAGCGCGTACGAGATCCCCGCGAGCGTCAGCAGCGCGAAGGTGACGTTCGTGCTGCGTGCCCCGGCGGCGCGCATCGGCGGGACGCTATCCGACGGGCGCGGTTGCCCGTCCGGCCATTGATTCCGTCCGGCGCGTGTGGTGTCGTCGCAGCGTGGAGACCGCCGACCGCTGGCTGCTCAACAACCTGACGACCTTCGAGCTCGGCTGCCTGATCGTCGGCGGCGGCACGTTCCTCTCCGTCCTGGGCTTCCTCGCCGTCCGGCGGCTCGTCTCGCCGGAGACGCGGATCGAGAACAACGAGGTCGGCGGGATCCTGCTCGGCCTGCTCGGCGCCTTCTACGGGATCGTGCTCGGCTTCGCGATCGTCGTCCTGTTCGAGGATTTCCGCGCCGCGGACCAGTCGGTCAAGGACGAGACGACGGCGCTCGCTCAGCTCTACCGGTCGGCCGATCTCTTCCCGGCGGCGAACCGCGCGGAGCTCGGGAAGGCGATCGCGCAGTACGGGATCGCAGTGCGCGAGATCGAGTGGCCGCTGCTGCGGGACGGGCACGAGAGCCTGCGCGCGCACAACCTGCTCGGGACGATGTACACCGACGTCGAGGCGGTCACGCCGCACGGCCCCGACCAGCAGGCGTTCTACGCCAAGTCGGTGGACGCGCTGAGCAACGTCGTGACGGCGCGTCGCGCGCGGCTGAACGCGTCCTCCGAGTCGCTGCCGACCCCGTTCCAGGTGCTGCTCCTCGGCGGCGCCGTCGTGACGATCGGGTTCCTCTTCTTCTTCGGCTCGCCGAACACGCGGGCGCACGCGCTGATGGTGGCCGCCGTCGCCGCGGTGATCTCCTTCAGCCTGCTGCTCGTGCTCCTGCTCGCGTTCCCGTTCTCGGGACAGGTCGCGGTCTCGAACGACCCGTTCAAGCTGGGGATCATCGGGCGGCTCGACCCGACGACGGGGATTCCGCGGCAGGGGCCGTGCGACAACTGCTTCGGCCCGCCGTAGCGCCGCCGCCGTGACGACGGCAGCGTTCTCGGAGGCGGTGGAGCGCCGGCGGCGGGAGCTGCTCTGGGCGCCCGCGGTCGCAGCCGTCGCGCTGATCGCGCTCCGCGGCGCCGTCGGCCTCGGCTCTTCGCGCTTCGACCCGCCGTACTTCGCGCTGTACGCCGCGGCCGAGTTCACGGCCGCGGCGCTCTGCCTCGTGCGCGCCTCGCGGCGCGACGCCGAAGCCGCCGCGTGGCTCTTGCTCGGGCTCGCCTCGCTCTGCTCCTTCCTCGGCGACTCGCTCGAGTACGGCGTCTACGGGAACGGGAGCTACCCGAGCCCCGGCGTGTTGGACGTCTTCTGGCTTGCGAACTACCCGCTGATGGCGGGTGGCCTTGCGGCGCTCGTCTCGGCGCGCTTTCCGAAGCCGGAGCCGGCGCGCTGGCTCGAGGGGCTACAGGCGGCGATGCTCGTCGCCGCGCTCGGGCTCCTCGTCGTCTTCCAGCCGGCGCTCGACCGGAACCACGACTGGCTCGGGAAGGAGGTCGTGACGCTCGCCTACCCGATCCTCGACGTGCTCCTGATGGGCGCCGTCCTGGCCGTCTTCGCGCTCAGCGGCTTCAAGCCGGGCCGCTCGTGGGCGGTCCTCGCGGCGGGGCTCGTGCTCTTCGTCGGGATCGACTCCGTCTGGGGGACCACGTCGCCGACCGGGACGGCGAGCGACTTCCTCACGGCCGGCTGGCCCGCGGCGCACTTCCTCGTTGCCGCCGCGGCGTGGATCCCGGCGGGGCA
>JAFAIV010000286.1 GCA_019236545.1 Actinomycetota bacterium
GACGACCCGGGCGTGCGCGACGTCGTCGCGTTCACGCTGCGGCGCGAGGGCTTCGAGGTGGACGAGCAGCGCGACGGGCCGGGCGCGCTCGAGGCGGGACGCGGCGGCGGCTACGGGCTCGTCATCCTCGACGTCATGCTCCCCGGCCTGTCCGGGACGGAGGTCTGCCGCGCGCTGCGGGCCGAGAGCGACGTGCCGATACTGATGCTGACCGCGCGCGACGCCGAGCGCGACCGCGTCACGGGGCTCGAGCTCGGCGCGGACGACTACGTGACGAAGCCGTTCTCGTCGCGCGAGCTGCTCTCGCGCGTGCGGGCGATCCTGCGCAGGCGCGAGCTCGACCGCGCGGGGAGCGCAGCGGCAATCCATCGGCTCGGCGGCCTGAACATCGACCTCGGCCGGCAGGAGGTGCAGGTCGACGGCGAGCGCGTCCACCTGACGCTGTCCGAGTTCAAGGTGCTCTCGCTGCTCGCGCAGCAGCCGGGCGAGGCGGTCTCGCGGCGCGAGCTGATGCAGCACCTCTGGGCGAGCGAGCACGTCGGGGACGAGCACGCGTGCGAGGTGCACATCTCGAACCTGCGCCGGAAGATCGAGCGCGACCCGACGCGACCGGAGCGGCTCGTGACCGTGCGCGGGCAGGGCTACAAGCTCGTCGCGGCGTGACGAGCTTCCTCGGCTCGCGCTGGCCGATCGTCCAGGCGCCGATGGCGTACGTGGCGCCGCCGTCGCTCGCCGCAGCGGTGTCGGAGGCGGGCGGGCTCGGGTCGATCGCGGCGGCTGCGCTGTCGCCGGACGAGCTGCTGGAGGCGGTGCGCGAGGTGCGGGCGGCGACGTCGGCGCCGTTCGCGGTCAACGTGTTCGCGCCGCCGTACCTCGCCGACGGGATGGTCGAGGCGGTGCTGGCGGCGCGGCCGGCGGTGTTCTCGTTCACGTTCGGGATCGTCGACCCGGCGCCGCTGCGCGCGGCGGGGATCCTCGTGCTCGGGACGGCGACGACCGCGGAGGAGGCGCGGGCCCTGGAGGAGGCGGGCGTCGACGCGGTCGTGGCGCAGGGCGCGGAGGCGGGCGGGCATCGCGGGACGTTCCTCCGGCCGGTCGAGGAGTCGCTCGTGCCGCTCGCCGAGCTCGTGCCGTCGTGCGCCGCCGCGGTGTCGGTGCCGGTCGTCGCGGCGGGTGGGCTCGTCGACGCTGCGGACGTGCGTGCGGCGCTGGAGCTCGGCGCGGCGGGCGTGTCGGCTGGGACGGCGTTCCTCTTCACGCCGGAGTCGGGCACGCCGCGGGAGTGGCTCGCCGCGCTGAGGACGTACGAGACGGTCGTCACCGACGCGTACACGGGCCGGCACGCGCGGGCGGCGCGAACGCCGTTCCTTCGGTCGTTGATGGACGGCCCGCCGCCGCTGCCGTTCCCGGAGCAGCGGCACGCCGTCGCGGCGATGCCGGACGCGGAGCGCTTCTTCCTCGGCGGGACGAGCGCGCCCCGGGCGCACGAGCGGACGGTCGCCGAGCTCGTGGCGGAGTTTGCGAGCGCGTTCGAGGGGTGATCTCCCGGCCATGGGTCTTCTCGACTGGTGGCGGAACCGCAAGCGCGAGCAGGAACAGGAAGGCGACGCCGTCGACGAGATGCGACGCGTCGACGAGCCGGACACGCCGGTCCCCACCGAGACGTACATGTCCCAGACCAGGGACTGAGGGTCAGGCGCGCAGCACCGCGCGGCGCGGGCCGGCGAGGAAGCCGGCTTCGAGCAGCAGCGGCATGACGAGCGTCTCACCGACCGGCTCGCCGTCGAAGCGCTCGACTGCGAGGCGCTTCGTCCCTCCGGCGCGGACGAAGTCGACGAGCGCGGCGAGGGCGGGACGAAGCCATTCTGGATCGGGCTCCCGCAGCGGGACGAGCGAGCGGCCGCCGCGCTCCACGAAGAGCGCCGCCTGGCCGCCGAGCAGCACGACGTGCGCCCCCGCGACGCGCGCGGCCCGCGCGCCGGCGCGCTTCGGCCATGGGAGCGCGGCGCCGTACGGCTGTGCGGGGTCGGCAGCCGCTAGGACCAGCGGCTCGGCCTCCTCCCCCTCGCGCGGCCGTAGCTCGCGCAGCCGCTCGACGGCACCGGCGAGCGCGAACTGCGCGCCGCCGAGGCCCTCGACGAAGTAGCCGCGCCGGCAGGCACCGAGCGTCTCCAATGCCTTCAGCTCCGCGTAGACCGCGCCGTAGCCGCCGGCGATCCCCTCGCCGCGGACGGAGTCGCGCGTGACGATCCCCTGCCGCTCGAGCAGGAGCTCCGCGAGCGCGCGCCGGTCCGGCTCGCCGCCCGCGAAGAGCGCGTCCGCCCGCGACCAGCGGCCCTGCGTCGGCGTCGGCCGCGCAGCCCGCGTCCGCGAGAACCGCCGGACGCGCCGGTCCGGCCGCGGCGCCTGGTAGCGCCTCTCCGACCGCAGCGGCGCCCACGAGTCGTTCGTCACCTCGCCCGCCCAGACGAGATCCCAGAGTGCCGGCAGCGCGACCGCGTCCTCCAACCCGGTCGCAAGGAGCAGGTCCTGCCAGAAGAGCGCCACGCCCGCGAGCGCGCTCCGGATCGCGTCGTGGGCCTCGCCCTCCGGCGCCGGCGCGCCGGCCGGCCGCCCGAGCACCGCCGCGTCGTCGCGGAAGAACACCGCCACCCGGTCGAGCCCCGCGCCCGCCCAGACGAGCTCGCCCGACGCGCACAGCTGGTCGAGCTGCTCCGGCCGGTACCCCGGCACGCGCCGCGGCAGCACCTCGGACTCCCACAGCGACACCGGCAGCGCCAGCCCCTGCAGCGGGATCAGCGCCTCGCGGAGCGACGCCCGCCGGTCGATCCCGTGCCAGCTCGGGAGGAACCGCCCCAGCGCCGCCTGCTCGGCCGGCTCGACCTCCCGCCGCAGCGCCGCGAGCGACGCCCGCCGCAGCCGCCGCAGGACCTCCGCGTCGCACCACTCACGCTCCGTCCCGCCCGGACGGAGCTCGCCGCGCACCAGGACCTCCCGCCGCTCCAGCTCCCGCAGCAGCGGCTCGACGTCGAGCCCGAACCAAGCCTCCACCTCCGCCGACGTGAACGGCCCGCGCCCCCGCGCGAACCGCGCGACGAGCGACTCCAGGGCGTCCGGCACCGCCTCGAGGAACGCGTCCGGCAGCCCCGACGGCGGCATGATCCCGAGCGCGTCGCGGTACCGCCCCGCGTCCTCCGCCGCGACGAGCCGCTCCTCCCCGGCGATCCGCACCCGGATCGCCCGCCGCTCGGCCTCGAGGATCGCCGCGTGCGCCTCGTCGAACTCGCCGACCCGCAGGTCGCCGCGCAGCCGCAGGACGTCGTGCAGCGCGTCCGGGTCGGCGGCGAACGGCCGCAGCGACGCCTCGACCTCCGCGAGCGCGTCGGCGTCGAGCAGCGACCGGAGCTCCTCCTGCCCGAGCAGCTCCCGCAGCAGGTCGCGGTCGAGCGAGAGCGCCTGCGCACGCCGCTCCGCCGGCGGCGTGTCGTCCTCGTACATGTACGTCGCGATGTAGTCGAACAGGAGCGAGGCCGCGAACGGCGACGCCGACCCTGTCTCGACGTCGACGAGGTCGATCTCGCGCGTCCGGATCCCGGCCAGCAGCCGCTTCAGCGCGGGCAGGTCGAAGACGTCCTGCAGGCACTCGCGGTAGGTCTCGAGGACGATCGGGAAGCTCGCGTACTTCCGCGCCACCTGCAGCAGCCCCTGCGCCTTGAGCCGCTGCTGCCAGAGCGGCGTCCGCTCGCCCGGCCGGCGCCGCGGGATCAGGAGCGCCCGCGCCGCGTTTTCCCGGAAGCGCGCGCCGAAGAGCGCCGTCTGCCCCAGCTCTCCGAGCACGAGCTCGTCCAGCTCGTCCGGCTCCAGCATGAGCAGGTCGGTCGCCGGCGGCGCGTCCGCGTCGGGCAGGTGGAACGCGATCCCGTCGTCCGACCAGATCGACTGCACCTCGATCCCGAGCGAATCGCGCAGCCGCGCCCCGACCGCCATCGCCCACGGCGCGTGCACCCGCGCCCCGAACGGCGTGAGGATGCAGACGCGCCAGTCGCCGATCTCGTCGCGGAAGCGCTCGACGACGACGGCGCGGTCGGACGGGACGACGCCGGTCGCCTTCTCCTGCTCCCGCAGGAACGCGAGCAGGTTCGCCTCGGCGCGCGGGTCGAGACCCGGGACGGACGGCTTCCGCTTCGCGAGCAGCTCCCGTGAGAACCGGCCGATGGCTTCGCCGAGCTCATACGGCCGGCCGACGCCCTCGCCCTTCCAGAACGGCACCGCCCCCGGGACGCCCGGCGCGGGCGAGACGAGGACGCGGTCGCGCGTGATCTCCTCGATCCGCCACGACGAGGCGCCCAGCATGATCACCTGGCCGGCGCGCGCCTCGTAGACCATCTCCTCG
>JAFAIV010000031.1 GCA_019236545.1 Actinomycetota bacterium
CGCGCCCGGGACCGTCCTCGTGCGCGAGGGCGACCCGGGCGACCGCTTCTACGTCGTCTTCGCCGGGATGCTGTCGGTGACGCAGCGGGAGTTCGGCCGCCGCGCCGTCCTCCGGCCCGGCGACTACTTCGGCGAGGTGGCGCTCGCCATGGACGTGCCGCGGACGGCGACGGTCTCGGCGGTCACGCCGGCGGTCGTCGCCAGCTGCGACCGCGAGACGTTCGACGAGCTCCTCCGGCCCCTGTTCGCCGACGACGGCGACGGCTAGGCGCCGAGCTCGGCGACGACGGCGTCGTTGAACGCCGGCCAGGCCCCCTTCGCCCAGTCGCCGAACTCGCGGTCGGTGAGGACGCCGCAGGCGACTCCCGCGTCCGGGTCGACCCAGAGGAACGTGCCGGCGGCGCCGAAGTGGCCGAACGTGCGCGGCGAGCTGTGCGAGCTCGTCCAGTGCGGCCGTTTGCCGTCGCGAAGCTCGAACGCGAGCCCCCAGTCGTTCGGCTCCATCCGGCCCCAGCTCGGGAGGACGCCCGCGAGGCCGGGGAACTGGACGGAGATCGCCTCGTCGAGCGTCTCCTGCGCGACGAGCGTCGGCGCGAGCAGCTCGCGGCCGAGCGCGAGCAGGTCGTCGAGGGTGCCGCGGTAGCCCCACGCGGGCGAGCTCGCGAGCGGGCGCGAGAGGCCGAGCGGCTCGACGACCGCGGCCCAGAAATAGTCGGCGAACGGCATCTCCGCTCGCTCCTCGACGAGCTCGGCGGCGATCTCGATGCCGGCGTTCGAGTAGATCCGCCGCTTGCCCGGCTCCATGATCGGCTCGCGCCCGTCGGGCGGCAGGCCCGATGCGTGCGAGAGGAGGTGCCGCAGCGTCGACTCGAACGGCCCGGCCCGCTCGTCGAGGTCGACCGTCCCCTCCTCGACCGCGACGAGGACCGCGAGCCCCGTGAGGAGCTTCGTGACCGACGCCCAGCGGAACTCGCGATCGCGCTCGCCGTGCGTGGCGACGTTCTCGCCCGCGCGAACGACGCCTGCCGCCGCGGCGCGGGCGCCCCAATCGTCGATCGCCCGCAGGGCCTCCACGCGAGGTGATACTAGGCACGGTGGAGCGGCGCAGGATCAGCTCGGGCTCGGAATGGGAGCGGCGCGGCGGCTACAGCCGGGCGCTCGTCGTCGGCGACCGCGTCTTCGTCTCCGGGACGGCGCCGATCATGCCGGACGGCGGCGACCCGCCACCCGACCCCTACGCCCAGGCGAAGCGCTGCCTGGAGATCGTCGAGGCTGCCCTGAAGGAGGCCGGCGGCGGGCTCGAGGACGTCGTCCGCACGCGCCTCTTCGTCACCGACGCCTCGTACACGACCGACGTCCTGCGCGCGCTCGGCGAGGCGTTCGCCGACGTCCGCCCGGCGACGACCGGCGTCGTCGTCGGCCTCCTCGATCCGCGCTGGCTGGTCGAGATCGAGGTGGACGCCGTGCTTTCCCGGGAATAGCGTTTTCGTATGGACGAGCAGCTCTTCCCGCCGTCGATCACGGGCAAGGGCTCGCGCTTCCCGCCGGGCGGGAGCGTGCTCGACCATGCGTTCGGCAAGAGCGACCCGTACACGCTCGGGGTCGAGGAGGAGTACATGCTCCTCGACGGCGAGACCTTCGACCTCGTCCAGCACATCGACACCATGCTGACCGCGGTCGAGGGCCACGAGCTCGAGCCGCGGATCAACGCCGAGCTGATGCAGTCCGTCCTCGAGATCGCGACGCCGGTCTGCCACACGCCCGCGGAGGTGCGCGGCCAACTCGCGCAGCTGCGCGGCTACGTGGGCGAGGTCGCGCGCTCGCACGGCTTCCGCGTCGGCTCGGCCGGCACGCACCCGTTCTCGCTCTTCGAGCGCCAGCGGATCACGGCGAAGGACCGCTACCGCGCGCTGATCGACCAGATGCAGTACGTGGCCCGGCGCGAGCTGATCTTCGGGATGCACGTCCACGTCGCCGTCGACGACCCGGAGAAGGCGATCCAGGTCGTGAACGGCCTGCTCGCCCACCTGCCGGAGCTCGTCGCGCTCTCGTCGAGCTCGCCGTT
>JAFAIV010000069.1 GCA_019236545.1 Actinomycetota bacterium
CAGCGGGCCGGGACGCTGTCGGGCGGCCAGCAGCAGATGGTCGCGATCGCGCGGGCGCTCCTGAACGACAACCGCGTCCTGCTCGTCGACGAGCCGACGAAGGGCCTCGCGCCCGCGCTCGTCGCCGAGGTCGCGCGCGTGCTCGAACGGCTCGCGGAGCTGACGACCGTCCTGCTCGTCGAGCAGAACCTCGGCGTCGTCCGCCGGCTCGCCCACCACGTCGTCGTCCTCGACCAGGGCCGCGTCGTCCACGCGGGCCCGGCGGCGGACTTCCTCGACCAGCCGGACCTCGTGCGCCGCCTTCTCTCCGTGGGGCACGCCGCGTGAGCACGTTCGTCCTGCTGACGCTGACCGGCTTCGGCCTGGCGGCGATGTACTTCCTGATCGCGTCCGGCCTCTCGCTCATCTACGGGCTGATGGGCGTCCTCAACTTCGCGCACGGCGCCTTCATCACCGTCGGCGCCTACGGGACGTGGTGGAGCTCCGTCCACGTCTTCGACGGCGTCCATTCCGACCTCTGGCGCTGGCTCGCGAGCTCGGCGGTCGGGCTGATCTGCGGCGGGATCTTCGCGGCGCTCGTCGAGCTGCTGCTGATCCGGCCGCTCTACTCGCGCCACATCGAGCAGGTGCTCGTGACCGTCGGCCTGCAGCTCGCGTTCGTCGCCCTCGTCACCGGCGTCTGGGGCCCCGACCCGCAGACGTTCGTCGTCCCGGCCTGGCTCCACGAGACGACCGACGTCGGCGGCGCGCTGATCCCGAACGACCGCTGGGTCGAGATCGCGACCGCGGCGGCGGTGCTCGGGCTGCTACAGCTCTTCCTGCGGAAGACGCGCTACGGCCTGATCATCCGCGCCGGCGTCGAGAACCGGGCGATGGTGCAGGCGCTCGGGATCGACGTGCGGAAGGCGTTCACGCTCGTCTTCGCGATCGGCGGCATCGCGGCGGCGGTCGCGGGCGTCCTCGGCGGCGTCTACTTCAACTCGATCCAGCCCGACCAGGGGACGAGCCTGCTGATCTTCGCGTTCATCGTCGTCGTGATCGGCGGCCTCGGCTCGATCGGCGGCTCTGCGGTCGCGGCCTGCCTCGTCGGGCTCGTCCAGCAGTACACGAACTACTACGCGTCGTCGGGGATCGGCGACATGGTCGTCGTCCTCCTGCTCGGGGTCGTGCTGCTCGCGCGCCCGCGCGGGCTCGCCGGCGCGGTCGTGGGAGCGCGCGCGTGAGCCGCCGGCTCGACCGGAGCCTCGTCGACTGGCTCTGGCCGCTCGCCGTCTTCGGGCTGCTCGCGGTCGTGCCGGCGATCGGCCTCTCGATCCCGAAGGTCTTCGACCAGCCGGTCGACAGCCCGGGGACGCTCGCGCTGCTCGCGTCGTGCCTGCTCTTCGGCGCGCTCGCGCTGACCTACGACCTCCAGTTCGGCTACACCGGCCTGCTCTCGTTCGGGCACACGCTCTACATCGCGCTCGGCGCGTACCTGACGAACATCGCGATCACCGAGTGGCACTGGCAGTTCTGGCAGGCCGTGCTCGTGGCGATGGCCGCGTCGTTCGCCCTGGCGAACGTCCTCGGCTTCGTGAGCATGCGCGTGGCCGGGATCGCGTTCGCGATGGTCACGCTCGCGTTCGCGCAGGCCGGCTCGGTGCTGGCGCTGAAGGACCCGCACCACTGGACGCACGGGGAGGAGGGGCTCGGCGCGGACTACACGAAGCTGCCGCACGCGTTCGTCGGGATCGTGAACACGAAGAACCTCTACTGGCTCGCGCTCGCCTTCCTCGCCGGGGTGTTCTTCGTCGTGCGCTGGGCGGTCGAGTCGTCGCCGGGCCGGGTCTGGCAGGCGATCCGGGAGAACGAGGCGCGCGTCGAGGTGCTCGGCCTGCCGCCGAGGGCGTACAAGCTGCAGGCGTTCGTGCTCTCGTCGACGCTCGCGGCCGCCGGCGGGGTCGTCTACATGCTCCTGTTCAACGGCACGACGCTGTCGCTGACGCAGCCGAACTTCACGCTGACGCTGCTGCTGATGGTCGTGATCGGCGGCGCCGGCTCGCGCTGGGGCGCCGTGCTCGGCGGGATCCTCTACACGTACCTCAACAACCGCCTGACCGCGATCGGCAGCTCGTCCGCCGTGAACGGGCTGCCGCACGCGCTGAAGGTGCCCCTCTCGCAGCCGCTCTTCCTGCTCGGCGCGATCTTCATCCTCATGGTCATCTTCCTCCCGGGCGGCCTCGTGGGTCTCGCCCGCCGCGGCTCGCCGAGCACGATGCGGCGGCTGCGCGCGGCAGTCGGGGGCGGCGCCGCGGCGGAGGCGTCGTGATCGCGCAGTCGGACGGCGCGCGGATCGCGTACGAGATCCGTGGCGACGGCGACCCGGTCGTGCTCGTGCACGGGCTCGCGTACGACCGCGCGGGCTGGGGGCCGTTCCCGGACCGGCTCGCGGAGCGGTTCCGCGTCGTCCTGATCGACAACCGCGGCGTCGGCGAGAGCGACGCGCCGGACGGCCCGTACTCGGTGCCGCAGATGGCCGCCGACGTGATCGCCGTCATGGACGACGCCGGGATCGAGCGGACGCGGCTCTTCGGCGTCTCGCTCGGCGGCTACATCGCCCAGGAGCTGACGCTGACGCACCCGGAGCGGGTCGAACGGCTCGTCCTCTGCTCGACGGCGGTCGGCGGCGCGCGGGCGGTGCCGATGCCGCCGGCGACGCAGGAGGCGTTCGCGCGCTTCCCGCTGATGGAGCGCGAGGCGGGGCTGCGGATGTTCGTCGAGAACTCGCTCGGCGCGCGCGGCGTGCGCGAGCTCCCGGAGCTCGTCGAGGAGATCTTCCGGTACCGGCTCGGCCACGCGCCGACCGCCCAGGCGTGGATGGCGCAGGCGGCGGCGGGCGCGACGTACGTGAACGACGACCGCGTCTCCGCGATCGCCGTGCCGACGTTCGTACTCCAGGGCGGCGCGGACGTCGTCGTCGACCCGCGGAACGCGGCGGTGCTCGGCGAGCTGATCGAGGGCGCGCGGGTCGAGGTGGTCCCGGACCGCGGGCACCTGTTCGTCTGGGAGGATCCCGACGTCGCCGCGCGGATCGTCATGGAGTTCCTCTCGGCGTGATCGCGCGCTGGCTCTTCGACCGCGCGCGCACGACGCCCGCGCGCGTCGCCATCGACTACGACGGGCGGCTCGTGACGTACGCGGAGCTCGCCGCCGGCGCCGAGGCCTTCGCGGCGTCGTTCCACGCCGCCGGGCTGCGGCCGGGCGACCGCGTCGCGACGCTGACCGGGAACTCGCCGGAGCACGTGATGGTGCTCTTCGCGTGCGCGCGGCTCGGCCTGATCCTGCTGCCGCTCTCGTGGAGGCTGACGGGGCCTGAGCTCCAGTACCAGCTGGAGGATGCGGAGCCGTCGCTCTTCCTCGTCGAGGAGCCGTACGACGAGCTCGCCGACGCCACCGGCCACGCGTGGACGCGGCTGGAAAGGCCACGTCGAGGTAGCAACTACCTCGACGTGTCCGTTTCGGGCGACGACCCGCTGCTGCTGATCTACACGTCGGGCACGACCGGGAAGCCGAAGGGCGCGCTGCTCACGCACGCGAACTGCTTCTGGACGAACCTCTCGCTCGACGCGACGACCGGCGTCCACAACGACGACGTCGTCCTTCAGGTGCTGCCGCAGTTCCACGTCGGCGGCTGGAACGTCATGCCGCTGCTCGCGTGGCTGAAGGGCGCCGTCGTCGTCCTCGAGCGCCAGTTCGACGCCGGCCGCGTGCTCCGCCTGATCGAGGAGAAGCGCGTCACGACGCTGATGGGCGTCCCGTCGATCTACCTCCTCCTCGCCCAGCACGAGCGCTTCGCCGAGGCCGACCTCTCGAGCCTCGAGCGGGCCGTGGTCGGCGGCGCGCCGATGCCGGAGGCGCTGCTCGAGACGTGGGCGGCGCGCGGCACCGCGATCGTGCAGGGATACGGGCTGACCGAGGCCGCCCCGAACGTCCTCTGCCTGCCGCCGGAGGAGGCGGTGCGGAAGCTCGGCTACGCCGGCAAGCCGTACCCGTTCGTCGACGTGCGCCTCTCCGACGAGGGCGAGCTGCAGGTGCTCGGGCCGAACGTCTTCCCGGGCTACTGGCGCAACCCCGAGGCGACCGCCGCGGCCTTCACGGAGGACGGCTGGCTGCGCACGGGCGACGTCGCCGAGGCCGACGGCGAGGGCTTCCACCGGATCAAGGGCCGCCTCAAGGACATGTACATCTCCGGCGGCGAGAACGTCTACCCCGCCGAGGTCGAGGCCGTCCTGCACGAGCACCCGCGCGTCGCGGACGCGGCCGTCGTCGGTGTCCCGCACGAGCGGTGGGGCGAGGTCGGCGTCGCGTTCGTCGTCGCCGACGGCGTCTCCGAGGAGGAGCTGATCGCGTGGTGCGGCAACCGGCTCGCCCGCTTCAAGGTGCCGACCGCGGTCCGCTTCGTCCCCGAGGTGCCGCGCAACTCGCTCGGCAAGATCCAGAAGCAGGGCCTGCTGGCGGAGGCGACCGCGTGACCGTCCACGGCACCGACGGCCGCGCGCTCTCGTCGCGTGGGATCGAGACGCGCACGAGGCTGATCGAGGCGGCGGAGGAGGTCTTCGGCGAGCTCGGCTACCACGACGCATCGATCGTCAAGATCACCGAGGCCGCGGGCGTCGGCCAGGGGACCTTCTACCTCTACTTCGAGTCGAAGAAGGAGATCTTCGACGAGCTCGTCCGCGACCTGAACCGGCGGATCCGGCACGCGATGACCGAGGCGTCGGCGGGCGCCGAGAATCGGCTCGAGGCAGAGCTGCTCGGCTTCCGCGGCTACTTCGCCTTCGCGCGGGAGCACCCGGGCCTGTACCTGATCATCCGCCAGGCCGCGTTCGTCTCGCCCGAGCTCTTCCGCTACCACTACGACCGCGTCTCGGAGCCGTACGTCGCGGCGCTGCAGGAGGCGGGCGCGCGCGGCGACGTCGGGCCGATCGACGCCGAGGTGACGGCCTGGGCGCTGATGGCGATCGGCGAGATGATCGGCATGCGCTGGGTCGTCGGCGGCGACGGCCACGTGCCGGAGCACGTCGAGCGCGAGCTGGCGCGGATCATCCGGGCCGTCCTCGAGGCGCCGAGGTGACGCGCGTCGGCCTCGCCGCGACCGCGGCCTATCTCCCCGAGCGCTGGATGACCGCTGCCGAGGTCGCGGCCGCGAGCGGCATCCCCGAGAACGTCATCGTCGACAAGTTCGGCCTCCGCGGGAAGCACATCGCCGCCGAGGACGAGCACGTCAGCGACCTCTCCGTCCGCGCCGCCCAGACGCTTCTCGACGAGTCCGGCGCCGAGCCGGAGTCGATCGACGTCGTCATGTACTACGGCTCGATGTGGAAGGACTACAGCGTCTGGCAGGCGGCGCCGTGGATCGCGCACCGGATCGGCGCGAGCCGCGCGTACGCCGTCGAGTACGACAACGTCTCCTGCGGGACGCCGGTCGCGCTGCGGGTCGCGCGCGACATGCTCGTGGCCGAGGACGAGCTGCGGACGGTGCTCCTCGTCGCCGCCTGCCGCGAGTCGTATCTCCTCGACTACGGGAACGAGCGCTCGCGCTTCATGTTCAACTTCGGGGACGGCGCGGTCGCCGGGCTGCTCGTCAAGGACGGTGGCCGCAACGAGCTGCTCGGCTGCCACGGCCTCACCGACGGCTCGTTCTCCCTGCAGGTGAAGGTGCCGTCCGGCGGCAGCGTCTCGCCCAACGGCGGCTATCGCTTCCTCGACGTCGCCGACCCGTCCTCGATGAAGGAGGGTCTCGACGAAGTCAGCCTGCCGAACTTCGTCAAGGCGGCCGAGGGCGCGGTCGCGCGGAGCGGTGCCACGCTCGCCGACATCGGCTACGTCTGCGGCATCCACATGAAGCCATCGATGCACCGAGCGCTCGTCGCGGCGCTCGGGCTCGACGAGAGCCGCGCCGCCTACCTCGACGACACCGGCCACATGAGCGGCGTCGACCCGCTGCTCGCGCTCGACCGCGCCGCGCGCGACGGGAAGCTCGCGGATGGGGAGCTCGTCCTCCTGCTCGCCGCCGGTACCGGCTACACGTGGGCCGCGAGCGTCGTAAGGTGGGGCGAATGGCGCTGAGCGTCGGCGACGAGTTCGGCCCCTCCTCGTGGGTCGACGTCCCCCAGGAGCGGATCCAGGCCTTCGCGGACGCAACCGGCGACCACCAGTGGATCCACGTCGACCCGGAGCGCGCCGCCGCCGGGCCGTTCGGGACGACGATCGCGCACGGCTACCTGACGCTGTCGCTGCTCCCGTCCATGTCGTACGAGGTCGTCCCACGCGAGGAGGGCGGCGGGATGGCGATCAACTACGGCCTGAACAAGGTGCGCTTCCCGGCGCCGGTGCCGTCCGGCTCGCGCGTGCGCGGCCGCTTCCGCGTCGAGTCGATCGACGTCGAGGAGTGGGGCCACCAGGCGACGATGACGGCGACGATCGAGCGCGAGGGCGGCGACAAGCCCGTCTGCGTCGCCGAGCTCGTCTTCCGCTACTACCGCTGACGCCGGCCGCGCGCGCGATGCGCGTGCGCCACCGCGAGCGAGCGGGTCATGTCGACGAGCACGTTGGTCATGAACTGCTGGATCCGCTCGTCCGCGGGCACGGGACCGAGCTGCGAGCACGGCGCGGGCGGGAAGAGGGACCCGTCGCTGCGGTAGGAGTCGAGCGCCCACGAGAACTGCTGCGCTCCGGTGGCGAAGACCTCGCCGCCCGCAGGCGTGACGTACTTCACCGCGTCCGCGTTCTGGTCGCCGCCGGTGCCCTGGTAGTGGAAGAGCACCTCGAGGCCGGAATGGATGCACGAGTCGGGCCACGGGTTGAGCTGGTCGTGCTCGCGGCCGACGACGCCGGCGATCGTGTCCCCCGGCTCGAGGCCCGTCGCGGTGAACCACGGGTCGGTCGCCGCGACGGGCTGCACCGTGTAGTCGAGCTGCGACGTCAGCGGCGTGACCGAGACGTTCTCGACGGCCATCAGCTCGCACTCGGGCCGGCCGATCTCCTTGAACATCGCCGTCTTCTGCGTCGGGTCGGGATTCGGGTCGTAGAGCGACTTGTAGCCCCAGATCGTGCGGCCGTTGTCCTGGTAGTCGATGTGCCAATAGGCCTCGTTCGAGCCGAGGAAGATCGTGTTGATCCCGGCCGCCTGCGCCGCGTCCCAGGCGTCCCGCATCGGGATCGTCCAGTACTCGTCGTGGCCGATGTCGATCAGGGCGCGGTGGCGCAGGAGCGAGCCGGGATCCTGGTCGGTGTCGTAGTCGGTCTGGTACGAGACGTCCCAGCCGCCGCGCTCGAGGAAGCGCACGGCCTGGATCTCCCACCACATCGGCGACTGGTGCAGATCGCCGAACGGACGGTCGAACGAGACCGCCTTCGCCCGCCGCCCGCCGCGGACGTCGTAGAGGCTGTGGCCGCCCCACCAGTTGTAGGCCTCCCAGGTGTTGACAGGCACCTGGACGAGGATCTGCGAGGTCTGCGCGGTCGGCGGCGGCCGCAGGATGAAGAACGTCGCGCCGGCGTGACCCTGCTGCGGCCCGCTCGTCGAGAGCGCCTCGACGAGGTAGTAGCCGCTGACCCAGCTGGCGCCGGTCTGGAGCGTGTCGGTGACCGGCCAGTTCGCGCGCACCGGCTCGGCAGGGACGGGCCCCGGCTGCGAAGCGCCGGGCTCGTCGGTCGTGCAGCTGGGCAGGCACGCCATCAGCCGGGCGCCGGCGCCGCCGTACCAGCCGAGCCGGTAGACGACGATCCGGTAGCGGCCCTCCGCGCTCACGTGGAGGTGGACCTGGTCGCCGGGCGCCGCGCCGATCTCGCTCGCGTACAGGTCGGCGCCGCCGCCGGGCACCTGCCACGCCGTCGTCCCGGGCAGCGCGTTCTCCGCCCGGATCGGGTTGAGCGCAGGCTGAGGCGGCACCGCCGCCTCGGACCGCGCAACACCAAGCAGCAGCCCGCCGGCTGCCAAGCCGCAAAGGAGTGCCCTCATCCGCCATCCCGGTTGTAGGGAGTCGGAGAGGCGATTACAAATAGGAGAGCGATGGGGCGGTGCGTTCTTGTCACGGGAGCGGCGCGCGGGATCGGCGCCGCGATCGCCGAGCGGCTGACGGCCGACGGCTGGCAGGTCCACGCTGTCGACGTCGAGGACGGGGACCTCTCGACCCGCGAGGGGAACCGCGCGGTCGTCGATGCGGCGCTCGCGCGGTTCGACGGCCGGCTCGACGCGGTCGTCGCGAACGCCGGCTTCCAGCACGTCTCCACGGTCAGGGACTTCCCCGAGGAGCAGTGGGACAAGCTTCAGGCCCTGCTCGTCACGAGCCCGTTCCTGCTCGCGAAGTACGCCTGGGACGCGCTCGCCGCCTCCGGCGACGGCCGCTTCCTCGCGGTCGCCTCGGTGCACGGCCTCGTCGCCTCGCCGTTCAAGTCCGGCTACGTCGCCGCGAAGCACGGCGTCGTCGGCCTCGTGAAGGTGCTCGCGCTCGAAGGGGCGGAAGTCGGCATCTCCGCGTCTGCGCTCTGCCCCGCCTACGTGCGCACCGCGATCGTCGAGCGGCAGCTCGAGGACCGCTCGCTCGACGATCTCCTCGGCCCACAGGCCGTCAAGCGGCTGCTCGAGCCCTCCGAGGTCGCCGCTGCCGCCGCCTTCCTCCTCGGGCCCGACGGGCGGGCAGCCACGGGCACGCCGTTCGTGCTCGACCTCGGCTGGACCGCCCGCTAACGCGTTCTCGGATCCAATCTCCCCGGTCTCCTGGATCCGAAAAGACGGACAATTCTGTTGAAGCGCCACATTTCTGCTAATCTAGGATCCGAAATACCCCACCACATTGCCAGGAGAGACGATGAGCCCGGAAAATCGGATCCAGGAGCAGGCGCAACAGCTCGAGACGCAGTGGCGCGACGACCCGCGCTGGCAGGGCGTCGAGCGCACCTACACCGCCGAGCAGGCCGTTCGGCTGCGGGGATCCGTCGTCCCGGAGAACACGCTTGCGCGCCTGGGCGCGGAGCGCCTGTGGGGGCTCCTGAACCGCGAGACCGAGCCGGTGCGCGCGCTCGGCGCCCTCAGCGGCGGCCAGGCCGTGCAGATGGCGAAGGCCGGGCTCGAGGCGATCTACCTTTCCGGCTGGCAGGTCGCCGCCGATGCGAACCTCGCGTCGCAGACGTATCCCGACCAGAGCCTCTACCCCGCGAACAGCGTCCCCGCGTTCGTGCGCCGCCTCAACAACGCGCTCCTGCGCGCCGACCAGATCGACTGGTCGGAGGGCCGCAACGGGACGCACTGGCTGGTGCCGATCGTCGCCGACGCCGAGGCCGGCTTCGGCGGCGCGCTGAACGCCTACGAGCTGATGCGCGCGATGATCGAGGCCGGCGCCGCCGGCGTCCACTTCGAGGACCAGCTCGCGTCCGAGAAGAAGTGCGGCCACCTCGGCGGGAAGGTGCTCGTGCCGACGCAGCAGTTCGTGCGCACGCTGAACGCCGCCCGGCTCGCCGCCGACGTCTGCGGCGTCCCGACCATCCTCGTCGCCCGCACCGACGCACTCTCGGCCGCGCTGCTGACGAGCGACATCGACGAGTACGACCGCGAGTTCGTCACGGGTGAGCGGACGAGCGAGGGCTTCTACCGCGTCCGCGACGGCATCGACGCCGCCATCTCGCGCGGCCTCGCATACGCACCGTACGCCGACCTCGTCTGGTGCGAGACCTCCACCCCGGACATGGGCGAGGCGCGCGCCTTCGCCGACGCGCTGCACGAGAAGTTCCCCGGCAAGCTGCTCGCGTACAACTGCTCGCCGTCGTTCAACTGGCGCAAGCACCTCGACGACGCGCAGATCGCCCGCTTCCAGACCGAACTGGCGAAGATGGGCTACCGCTTCCAGTTCATCACCCTGGCCGGCTTCCACTCGCTCAACGCGGCGATGTTCGAGCTGGCCGGCGACTACGCGGAGCGGGGGATGCCGGCGTACGTGAACCTGCAGGAGCACGAGTTCGCGCTGGAGGAGCAGGGCTACACGGCCACGCGCCACCAGCGCGAGGTCGGCGCCGGCTACTTCGACCGCGTCGCCACCATCGTCGGCGGCGGCCAGTCCTCG
>JAFAIV010000115.1 GCA_019236545.1 Actinomycetota bacterium
CGGCGCCTGGCTCGCGCAGCGCGGGATCACCGTCATCTCCACGGTCCCGACCCTCGCAAGCCTCTGGGGCGACGACGTCTGGGACGGGGTTCGCCTGCTGGTCCTCGGCGGCGAGGCATGCCCCGCCGAGCTCGGCTGGCGGCTTGCGGAGAGTCGCGAGGTGTGGAACACCTACGGCCCGACCGAGGCGACCGTGGTGAGCACCGCCGCTCGGGTCCTGCCGGGCTTGCCGATCACGATCGGATGGCCACTTCCCGGCTGGGAGACCGCGGTCGTCGACGAGCAGGGAGCGCCGGTGCCGTTCGGCGAGGCCGGCGAGCTCGTCATCGCGGGTGTCGGGCTCGGCCGCTACCTCGATCGCGGGCTCGACGCGCGCCGGTTCCGGTCGCTGCACGAGCTCGGCTGGGAGCGCGCCTACTGGAGCGGCGACCTCGTACGGGAGACCCCCGAAGGGCTCGAGTTCCTCGGGCGGAACGACGACCAGGTGAAGCTCGGCGGCCGCCGTATCGAGCTCGGCGAGATCGAGAGCCGGCTCGCGGCGGAGCCCGGCGTGCGCGCGGCCGCGGCCGCGGTGAAGAAGACCGCTGCAGGCAACAGCGTCCTCGTGGGCTACGTCGTGGGAGAGATCGACGCCGCGGCTGCCCGCGACCGCCTCGCCGCCTGGCTTCCTGACGGAGTCGTTCCGACGCTCGTGGTCCTCGAGACGCTGCCGACCAGGATCTCCGGGAAGGTCGACCGGGCAGCCCTGCCCTGGCCGCCGCCGTCGGCGGAGGTGGGCGGGGAGACGCTCGAGGGCACCCAGGCGCGACTGGCCGAGCTCTGGGTGGAGCAACTCGGCCCGCTGGCATTGACGCCACGCTCGGACTTCTTCGAGCTCGGCGGCTCGTCGGTTGCCGCGGCGAAGCTCGTCTCGCGTCTGCGCGCCGCCTATCCGACCGTCGCGGTCGCAGACGTCTACCACCACCGGACACTCGGCGACCTCGCCGCCCGGCTCGATCGGCTCGGTGGAGCGAGCGAGGGGGCGAGCGCCCGCGCCGACACTCGGACCGCGGGTGGCGTCGTCGCCCAGCTCGCAGGGCTGTTCGGGCTCGTCGCGCTGACGGCACCGTCGTGGCTGCTCGCGATCCTCGCCTGGAACGCCTGGTCGGGCTCCGGGCCCAGGCTCGGGATCGTGTGGCTCGTCCTGGGTGCTGCGCTGTTCCTGACCGCGCCAGGCCGGGTGGCGATCGTCGCGGTGGTCCGGAGGATCCTCCTGGGCGGACTGAGCCCGGGCCGCTACCCCCGCCACAGCCTTGTCTCGCTGCGTGTCTGGTTCGTCGACAGGCTCACCGACTTCAGCCACGTGGAGCAGCTTGCGGGCACGCCTTGGGCCGCCCGCTACGCGCGACTGCTCGGGATCGAAGTCGGGCCCGGCGCGCGCCTCGGGACGATTCCGGCTCCGACCGGCCTCGTCTCGATCGGCGCAGGAGCGACGATCGAAGGCGACGTCGACATGCGGGGCTGGTGGATCGACGGCGGCGAGCTCGTCGTCGGACGGATCGCGATCGGCGCCGACGCCCGCGTGGGCGCGCGTACCCTGCTCCTGCCCGGCGCGGCCGTCGGAGAGGGCGCGGAGGTCGAGCCGGGATCGGTCGTGACGTCGCCGATCCCGGCCGGAGAGCGCTGGGCCGGATCGCCGGCCGCGTACCGCGGCCCCGCAGGCGAGGGCTGGCCGGCGACTCCCCCTCCTCGAGCCCCGAGGCCACAGCTGCTGCGCGCGATGTTCGCGGCCGGGCTGACCGTTCAGTCGCTTCTGCCTGTCCTTGCCGCGCTCCCCGCTCTCGTCTTCGTCCTCTGGCTCACCGGCCGGACGGCGAGCCCCGCCTCATTCGCGCTCCTCCTCACGGCGACGGCGCCGCTCGAAGCGGCCAGCTACCTCGTCCTGTACGGCCTGCTCGTCGCCGCGCTGGTACGCGCCGTCTCGCCGCTCGTCCGCCCCGGATGGCACTCCGAAGGGACCGTCGGGTGGGCGCTCTGGTTCACGGGCAGCCTCATGTCCGCCGCCAAGGACGGGCCGCTCTTCCCGATCTTCTCGAGCCTGCTCGCCGCACCATGGCTCCGCCTGACGGGCATGCGAATCGGTCGCCGCACGGAGGTCGCGACCGCGGCCGGCCTGGGGCCGCTCGTCCGCTACGGCGAGAAGAGCTTCAGCGCCGACGACGTCTTCTTCGCGAGCGTCCGGAGCCGTGGAGGCTGGTTCGAGGTCTCGCCCATCGAGGTCGGCGACGGCTCGTTCCTGGGGAACGGCGCTCTGCTCGGGGGGTCGACCCGCACCGGCCGCGACAGTCTCGTCGGCGTGCTCACGACCGCGCCGCAGGAGGTCGCCGACGGAACCTCGTGGCTCGGCGCGCCCGCGCTCGAGCTTCCACGCGTTCCCGAACTCGTGGACGCAGCCCGAACGACCGATCCTCCGCCGAGGCTCGTGGCGGCGCGCGCCTTGTGGGAGACGGCGCGGATCCTCCTCCCGTGGACCCTGTCCGTCGCCCTCGGTGCATTGGTCTACCTCGCGCTCGAGGCGATCGGAGGGCTGGGCGGGCTCGCCGGGCTGGTGGTGGCCGCCCCGCTGGTGCTCGTCGCCGCCGGGTTCGTCGCGGCAGGCGCAACGGTCGCGATCAAGTGGACGCTGATGGGCCGCTACCGGCCGGGTGAGCATCCGTTCTGGTCGTGCTTCGTCTGGCGTGACGAGATCGTGAACAGCTGCCAGGAGTCCCTCGCCGGCGCCTGGCTGCTGATGCATGCCCTCGGGACGCCCGTCATGTCCGTCTACCTGCGGGCGATGGGCGCGTCCGTCGGGCGCGACGTCTGGTGCGGCACCCTCGCGCTGACCGAGTTCGACCTCGTCGAGCTCGGGGATGGGAGCGCGCTCAACCGCGGCTCGTGCGTCCAGACCCACCTCTTCCACGACCGGCTCATGCGCCTCGGCCCGTGCACGCTCGGCCCCGGGTCGACGCTCGGCCCGAACAGCGCCGTCCTCCCCGACAGCAAGGTGGGAGCGGGCGCCAGCGTCGGCGGGCGCTCGGTCGTCCTCCGCGGCGAGCAGCTGCCGGAGAACAGCCGCTGGCACGGGTGCCCAGTCGTCGCCGCGTGAGCGGCCGGCCGCGCATCCTTCTCATCGACGCGACTGCGGAGGGCCTCGACGAAGCAGGCCTGCGCAGCCGCGCGCGGGCGGCGTGCGTGGATGCCGTCTGCTCCTCGCGCTCGTACCGCCACCCGTTCGCGCTCGTCGCCTGCCACGACGGTGCCGTCGGAGTCGACATCGAGCGGCTGATGCCCTTCGACGCGCGGTTCGCGGAGTCGATCATCACTCCTCGAGAACGGGAGCGTCTTGCGGAGAGCGACGATCCCGCGCTGTACGTGACGGACCTCTGGTCTGGGAAGGAGGCGCTCGCCAAGGCGCTCGGCGACCCGATCGCCTACGACCCTCGCAGGCTCGACGCGCCCGGGCTCTGGCCGGAGGGCCGGTCGGGACGCTGGCGGGCCGAACGTCTCCCGGTCCCCGCAGGCCACGTGGGCTGGGTCTGCTGGGCCGCGAGGCCCCCGAGCGGATAAGAATACGTCATATGAATCTCTTCCAGAGATTCGCGATGCGGGCAGTCGGAGCGGCCGTCTGCGTCTTCTTCGCAGTCTTCTTCGGCGGCCCGCTTCTCTGGCTCCTCCTCGCACCGACGCGAACCGGCTACGAGCTCGCGACCGGCCCGGCGTTCGCGTTCGGGAGCCTCGCCAACGTCGCGCGGACGTGGCACCAGCTCGACGCGTTCGCGGGCGGCCTCTTCCGCCGCTGGATGGAGAACTCGCTGATCTACTCGTTCTCGGCGACGGCGCTGACGCTGGCCACGTCGATCCCTGCCGGGTACGGGCTCGCGACCGGGCGGTTCCGCGGGCGGCGACTCCTGCTCGGCGTCACCGTCGTCGCGATGACGATGCCGGCGACGGCGCTCGTCCTGCCGATCTTCCTCGAGCTGAACGGGCTCCACCTTCTGGGCTCGGCGCTCACGGTCGTCCTGCCGTTCGCTTTCTTCCCGTTCGGCGTCTACCTGGCCTTCATCTACTACGCGAACGCGCTGCCGCCCGCCGTGCTCGAGGCGGCGCGGATCGACGGCTGCGGCGAATGGGAGGTCTTCCGCCGCGTCGCGCTGCCGCTCGCGAAGCCCGTCGTGGCGCTCGTCTTCTTCTTCAGCTTCGCCGCCGACTGGACGAACTTCTTCCTCCCGTACGTCGTGCTCCCGGACTCGGCGCAGTACCCGGTGGAGGTCGGCCTGTCGGACATGTTCATCGGCGGCCCGAAGGGCGAGCTCGCGCTCGCGGCGCTCATCGCGACGGCGCCGGTCGCGCTCGTCTTCGCGCTCTCGCAGCGCGCGCTCGTGCGGGGGCTCGTGACCGGCGCCACGAGCGGCTGACTTGCGCTCCCCCGGCGGATCGACCATGGTTCGCCGGGAGCGGCACACCTATCGACGGAGGGGGCTGAGTTGGCACGGACACCGTTGCTGCGCGCGCTGCAGCGTCTCGCGGACGAGCACCGCCGCGCGGACGCGCTGGGGATTCCGGTCGAGGACATGCACGAGCGCGACGCGACGATCTCGCGGCGCGAGTTCCTCAAGCGCAGCGCCGTCGTCGGCGTCGCCGCGAGCGCCGGGCCGCTCGCGTTCTCGTCCCCGGCGAAGGCGGCGAACCAGCCGCGGATCGCGATCGTCGGCGCCGGCATCGCCGGCCTCTGCGCCGCGCTGCAGCTGCAGGACAACGGGATCTACGCCGACGTCTACGAGGCGTCCGGCCGCGTCGGCGGGCGCATGCACTCCGACTGGCAGGAGTTCGGCCACGGCTTCTGGGACAACGGCCAGCAGGCGGAGCTCTGCGGCGAGCTGATCGACTCCGCGCACACGACGATCCTCGGGCTCGCGCAACGCTTCGGGCTCACCGTCGCAGACCTCCTCGCCGCCCAGCCCAAGGGCACCGACGACACGAACTGGATCTTCGGGAGCGACTACACGCTCAAGCAGGCGAGCGAGGACTTCAAGCCCGTGAACAAGGTGCTGCAGCAGCAGCTCAAGCAGGCGCCGTTCCCCACGCTCTACAACAGCTACACGCCCGCGGGCCAGACGCTCGACCAGCTGAGCGTCCACGACTGGATCGCCCAGTACGTCCCGGGCGGGCTCTCGTCTCGGATGGGCGCCCTCCTCAACGCCGCGTACAACGAGGAGTACGGCGCGGAGACGACCGACCAGTCGTCGCTGAACCTCGTCTACCTGCTCGGCTTCCAGCCGAAGGGCCCCGGCTTCGCCGTGCTCGGCCAGTCCGACGAGCGGTACCACATCGCGGGCGGCAACTCGCTGCTGCCCGCGGCGATCGCAGCCGCCCTCTCGCCCGCCGCCCTGCACACGAACCACCGGCTGACGGCGATTGCGCTCAATCGCGACGGGTCGATCAGGCTCTCGTTCGACCACGGCAAGGACGTCACCGCCGACCACGTCATCCTCAGCACGAGCTTCGCGGTGCTGCGGACACTGGACTACTCGAAGGCGGGCTTCGACCAGCTCAAGCAGACCGCGATCACGCAGCTCGGCGCGGGCCGCAACGCGAAGCTCAACGTCCAGTTCTCCTCGCGGCTCTGGAACGCCCAGGGAAGCACGGGCTCGCTCTACTCCGACCAGCCGTTCCAGGCCGGCTGGGACGTGACCCGCGCGCAGGCCGGCGCGACCGGGATCCTCGTCGAGTATCCCGGCGCGAACACGGCGCAGTCCATGGCGCAGACGAACCCCTACTCGACGACGGCGAGCAACCCGCAGGTCGCGACGTACGCGAAGCAGTTCCTGACCCAGCTCGAACCGGTCTTCCCTGGCATCACGAAGCAGTGGAACGGCAAGGCGATGCTCTCGACGCCGTTCACCGACCCGAACCTCCTCTGCTCGTACGCGTACTGGAAACCGGGCCAATACGTCGGCTTCAGCGGCTACGAGGGCGCACGCCAGGGGAACGTCCACTTCGCGGGCGAGCACTGCTCGACCAACTTCCAGGGCTTCATGGAGGGCGCCGCCGAGGAGGGCCAGCGCGCGGCGAACGAGATCCTGGCGGATCTTAAGAAGGTCTAACGGGGCTCTCAGCGCCCTCTCAGACGGAGGCGCCACCCTCCGTCGTGTGAGGTTCCACAGCGCGCGCTTCGACGCGATCGGCGTCACGAACCAGGTCACGGTCACAGACCCGTGGCTGCTCGACGCCGCGCTCGACATCGCCCGGGACCAGGTCGCCGCGCTCGACCTGGCGGCGAGCCGCTTCCGCGACGACTCGGAGCTCGCCGAGCTCAACCGGCGCGGCCGGCTGCGCGTCTCGCCGCTGCTCCTGGAGGCGATCGGGACAGCGATCCGCGCGGCGCGCGACACCGGCGGTCTCGTCGACCCGACGATCGGCGCGGCGCTGCGCGGCCTCGGCTACGACCGCGACTTCGACGTCGTCGCCTCGCGCGGCGTTCGGCCCGAGTTCGAGCTCGTCCCGGCGACGGGATGGCGGTCGGTGCAGGTCGAGGGTGACGTCGTCTCGTTGCGGCCGGGGACCGAGCTCGACCTCGGCGCGACCGCGAAGGCGTGGGCAGCGGACCGGATCGCGCGGCGGATCCGCGAGGCGACCGGCGCCGAGGTGCTCGTCAGCCTCGGTGGGGACGTCGCGGCCGCGGGCGCGCCGCACGGCGGCTGGCCCGTCCGGGTCTCCGACTCGAGTCGCCGCGACGAGGGAGGGCAGGTCGTCGCCGTGCGCGGCGGCGGGCTCGCCACCTCGAGCACGACCGTCCGCCGCTGGCGCGCCGGTGACGCGGAGCTCCACCACATCGTCGACCCGCGCACGGGCGCGCCCGCGACCGAGGTCTGGCGGACGGTCAGCGTCGTCGCGCGGTCGTGCGCCGAGGCGAACACCGCCTCGACCGCGGCGATCCTCCTCGGCGACGGCGCGGTCTCCTGGCTCGAGGCCCGCGGCCTGCACGCCCGGCTCGTCCGCCCCGACGGCGCGGTCGTCACGACCGGGGGCTGGCCCCGCTCGCACGCAGAGCAGAGGCAGGCGCCGCGCGCGGCCGCGCCGCGGGCGCGGCGTTCGGGAAGCCTGGAGGACATCGATCCCGCCCGTCGCGACGAGCGCGAGCGCGGCCGGCGCCATGTCCGCAGCGCGACCGCGTGGGTCGCCGCCGCGGCGACCGGAGCGACTGCGTTCCTCGTCGCCACGCTCGGCCTCACGCACAAGGCGACGCCCACGGCCTCCATCACGACGACGCCGGCGACCCGGAGCCTCGCAACCGCGCATCCGAAGGTGAAGGCGCACGCCGCGGCCGCCCGCAAGAAGACGACGCACGTGACCACTGCCACGGCCTCCACCCAGGCGCCCGCCGCCGCCGCGCCCGCACCGGTGATCACGCAGGCGCCGCCGGTCGCCGTCTCGGGAGGATCGTGATGATCGCTTCCGCCGCCTTCTCCGCGAACGCGGTCTGGTACGTGATGCGCGCGACCGGCGTCGTCTCGCTCGTCCTCCTGACGGCCGTCCTCGTGCTCGGGATCGCGACGTTCCGCCGCTGGCGGCCGGCTCGCCTGCCGCGCTTCGTGACCCCCGCGCTGCATCGCTCGCTCTCCCTGCTCGCGGTCGCCTTCCTCGCCGTCCACGTGCTCGCGGCCGTCGCCGACACGTACGCGAAGGTCGGAATGGTCTCCGCCCTCGTTCCCTTCACGTCCGGCTGGAAGCCGTTCTGGGTCGGGTTCGGCGCCGTCTCGCTCGACCTGACGGCGGCGATCGTCGTCACGAGCCTCCTCCGCGACCGGATCCCCGCGCGCCTCTGGCGCGGCGTCCACTGGCTCGCCTACGCCTCGTGGCCGGTCGCGCTCGCGCACAGCCTCGGCAGCGGCACCGACCTCCTGTCGCTGTGGTTCCGCGGCGTCGCCGTCGCCTGCGTCGTCTCGGTCGGCGGCAGCCTGATCTGGCGCGTGATGGCGCCGGCCGAGGAGAAGCACCTCGAGCCGAGGATGGCGGAGCTGTGAAGGCGGTGGCAGCTCGCGTGGATGCCGTCGCCGTCCGCCGCCTGCTACCGACCTCGGAGCCGCTCGGCTGGCGGGACTACGGCGCCCGCTACGGGTCGCTCCCCTTCGCGGACGCAGGACTCCTCGACGAGGTCGAGGCGAGCGGCCTGACAGGCCGCGGCGGCGCCGGCTTCCCGACCGCGCAGAAGCTCCGCGCCGTGCGCGAGGGGCGGCGCCCCGTCGTCGTCGCAAACGGGACCGAGGGCGAGCCCGCAAGCTGGAAGGACAAGACCCTGCTGCGGCTCAACCCGCACCTCGTCATCGACGGAGCGCTGCTCGCGGCGGAACTCGTCGGCGCGCGGCGGGTCGTCCTCGCCGTCGGCCGCCACGGCGCCGAGCAGGTGCGAATCGCCCGCGCGCTCGCGGCCCGTCCGGACGGCGGCGCAGTCGAGCTCGCCACCGTCCCCGAGCGGTTCGTCGTCGGCGAGGAGAGCGCGCTCGTCCACTGGATCAACGGCGGCGAGGCGAAGCCCACAGGCCGCAGGTCCCGCCCCTACCAGCGAGGCGTCGACGGCCGGCCGACGCTCGTCCAGAACGTCGAGACGCTCGCCAACCTCGCCCTCGTCGCCCGCTACGGCGCCGACTGGTTCCGCCGCGACGAGACCGTCCTCGCCACTGTCGGTGGCGCCGTCCGCAGGCCCGGCGTCGTCGAGGTGCCGCTCGGCGTCCCGTTCCCGGAGCTCTTCTCGCGCGCCGGCGGCGTTACCGAGCCGGTGCAGGCGTACCTCGTCGGCGGCTACTTCGGCCGCTGGCTGCCGGCGCAGGACACCCTGCGCCTGACCGGGGAGATGGGCGCGCGCGTCGTCGTCGCGCTTCCGGCCCGCTCCTGCGGTCTCGTCGAGTCAGCGCGGGTCGTGGCGTACATGGCGCAGCAGAGCGCGAAGCAGTGCGGCCCGTGCCTCTTCGGGCTCCAGGCTCTCGCGGAGAGCTTCGCGACGATCGCCCGCGCGGAGCCGGAAGCAGCGGAGGCCGTCGCCCGGCTCGAGCGGCTCGAGCGCCGGATCCGCGGCCGTGGCGCCTGCGCCCACCCCGACGGCGCGCTCGGCCTCGCCGCGAGTGCCGTGCGCGTCTTCGGCGCCGAGCTCTCCGCCCACGCGTCGGGCCGCTGCACGGCCCACGACCACGAGCCGGTCCTGCCGACTCCCCACGTGAAGGGAGGCTGGCGGTGAAGGAACTGCGACTCGTCGTCGACCCGATCCGCTGCGACGCGTACGGCCACTGCGCCGAGCTGCTCCCGGAGCTGATCGAGCTCGACGACTGGGGCTACCCCATCCTCCGCGACGACGAGGTGCCGCGCCATCTCCGCGGCGACGCGAGAAAGGCCGTCGCCTCGTGCCCCCGCCTCGCGCTCTCGCTCGAGCGCGCCCGCGCGAAGAGCAAGGCCTAGGCGAGCTCGTCCGCCCACTCGCCCGCGAGCAGGCGCGGGACGAGGTCGTCGAGGATCCGCAGAGTCATCCCCCAGAGCACCTTGCCGCCGACCGGGATGCCGTCGACGAGGAGGCCGTCGGGGAAGCGCGACGACGTGAACAGGAGCTCGCGGCGGTGCGCCGGGTCCCAGAGCTCCTCGACAGCCGGCTCGAGCACCTCGGCGACCTCGTGCGGATTCGGCCGCCAGGCGGCGCCGAGCGGGATCCGGCCGAGGATCGGGTGGACGTCGAGGTTCGTAGGCCCGCTCCGCACCGGCGGCAGCTCCTCGATCACGCGCACGGAGGCGGGGTCGAGCCCGATCTCCTCCTCCGCTTCGCGCAGCGCGGCGTCGAGCGCCGTCTCGCCCGGATCGACGCGGCCGCCCGGGAGGGCGAGCTGCCCGCCGTGGTGTCCGCGGTCGGTGCGGACGATCAGGACGATCCGGAGCAGGCCGTCGTGGTCGCGGTAGACCGGCGCGAGGACGGCGGCGACGCCGTCACTGCTGGACGTCGTCACCGGGCCAGGTGTCCGAGAGGAGATAGCCCTCCGGGAAGGGGTCGGTCGGGTCGACGAGCACCTGCGTGATCCCCGTGATCCACGCGCTGCCGCGGATCGCCGGCACGACCGCGGGGCGCCCGCCGACGGTCGTCTCCGAGACGATCCGGCCATCGAACGTCGTGCCGAGGACGGACGCGTGGGTCATCGCGTCTCCCGCGCGCATCAGCCCGCGCGCGTGGAGCGCGGCCATGCGCGCCGAGAGGCCGGTGCCGGTCGCGGAGCGGTCGAGCCGCCCCGGCGCGACGACGACCGCGTTCCGGCTCGTCGCGCCGACGCCGCGCCACGGCTCCGCGATCTCGACGATCGAGACGCCCGCGATCTCCGGGTTGTCCGGGTGGGCACACGGCAGCTGCTCGCGCGCGGCGAGCCGGATCCGCTCGCCCGCGTCGGAGAGGTCGCGCGCCTCGTGCGGCTCGAGCGCGAAGCCGAGGGCGGCCGCGTCGGCGATCGCGTACCACATGCCCCCGAACGCGACGTCGACGGTGAGCGTGCCGAGCCCCTCGACCTCGAGCGGCGCGTCGAGCCGATCGGCGAAGCAGGGGACGTTCGTCAGCTCGACGCTCTCGCACCTCCCGTCGCGGCAGGCCGCCCGCACCTCGACCACGCCGGCCGGCGCCTCCAGCCGGAGCACCGTCTCCGGCTCCTCCATCGGCACCATCCCGGTCTCGAGCAGGACGGTGGCGACGCAGATCGTGTTCGAGCC
>JAFAIV010000348.1 GCA_019236545.1 Actinomycetota bacterium
CCCAGCCGGCGAGCTTGAGGCCGAACGTCGTCGGCTCCGCGTGCACGCCGTGCGTGCGGCCCATCTGCACCGTCTCGCGGTGCTCCTCCGCGCGCGCGACGACGGCCGCGAACGCGCGGTCGAGATCCTCGAGGATCAGCCGCCCCGCCTGCTGGATCTGAAGCGAGAGGCCGGTGTCGACGACGTCGGAGGACGTGAGGCCGTAGTGGAACCAGCGCCCCTCCTCGCCGAGCCGCTCGGCGACGGCGTCGACGAAGGCCGCCGTGTCGTGGTGGAGGGTCGCCTCGATCTCGGCGACGCGCTCCGGTGACGGGCAGCTCGCCTTCGCCGCAAGCGCCGCGGCCGCATCGGCGGGGACGACGCCCAGCTCGGCCCAGGCGGCCGTCGCCGCCAGCTCCACGTCCAGCCAGGCCGCGAGCTTGCCCTCGTCCGACCAGATCCTGGCCATGGCCGGACGGGAGTAGCGGGCGATCACCCCCGCAGTCTAGAGCGCTCGCCGGGCGGCCTTCCGGCTCCCTCGATCGGGGGAGAGCCGTCGTCGGGAGGCCGCGCTACCCTCCTGCAGCTTTATCCCCTAAAAATTGTAGGAAGATAACTTGAAAAAGCTGCTGATTTCTGCTGTGGCAGTGCTCGCCGCCCTCGCCTTCGCCGGCGTCGCGAGCGCTCAGGTCCTTCTCCTCGACGTCCCCGGCTTCGGCTCCTACAACTGGCTGCGCACGCTGAAGGCGGCGCCCGCGAACCCCAAGCCGATCCTCGTGCGGCACACGACGGTCTCCGCCTACGAGCAGACGACGGTGAGGCCGGTGCTCTGGCGCCAGGGCTGCGCGGCGGCCGGGCAGGGGATGAACGGCGTCGTCGTCCTCGACTTCGGCAAGCCTGCCTACAACGGCCACACCTACGGGACGATCCTCTTCTCCGGCCGCTTCGCCTCGAATCACCGGATCACGCTGGCGATGCTCGCCTATGGCCAGGGCTACGCGCACTGCCTCCCCGACGGCTCCCCGCTGCACGTCACACTCGCACGCGGCACGAGCAACTACCACCCGGCCGTCCCGAGCGCGTACGCCGCCGGGCGCAAGTGGGCTCGAGAGACGACCGCGCTCGGGCACTACCTCTACGCGGAGAACATCGACCAGCACGTCTGGACGGCCGCGGCCGATGACGCCGAGCCCGCGTGGGATCCCGGCTTCACGCAGACGTACCGCTTCTACCAGGGCTACCGCTCGGCCGGGAACGGCCGGACGCTCTACGACTACGGCTCGCTCGACGGCGGCGTCGGGACGATCTGGAAGGCGTGGCAGGCGTACTACGTCTCCGGCGGGATGACGTACGCGCAGGTGCTGCCCGAGATCTACACCCGCGCCCAGGCGCGCGAGTGGGCGACGCTGGCGCGGGTCGTCCAGGTGCGGTACCACGGCGTCGTCCGCTTCGCCGGGGTGCTGACGCAGCACACGCCGGGGTGCCGGTGCAGCCTGCTGCCGGCGGACGCGCACAACGCGCTCGTCCGGGAGCTCGCGGCGCACGGAGCCGGCATGTCGCCCGTCCCGTGGGGCGGGTCGAACATGGGCAACTACTTCGACTAGCTAGGCGCCGAGGATCCGGATCGCCAGCGCCGCGGCGTTCTTCGCGTTGTCGACGCCGACCGTCGCGACCGGCACGCCGGGCGGCATCTGGGCGATCGAGAGGAGCGCGTCGAGGCCGTCGAGGACGCTGAGGCTCGAGCGGAGGGGGACGCCGATCACGGGGAGGTCGGTGTGCGCGGCGACCGCTCCCGGGAGCGCCGCCGCCAGGCCGGCGCCGCAGATGAGGACGCGGAGCCCGCGCTCGCGGGCGGTGCGGGCGTACTCCGCGACCGAGTCCGGCGTGCGGTGCGCCGAGCGAACCTCGAACTCGTAGCCGATGCCGGCCTCCTCGAGCGCGGCGGTGCAGCCCTGCATCCGCTCGCGGTCGGACTCGGAGCCGACGAGGATGCCGACCTTCGTCTCAGGCATTCGCGGCGATGTCGGTGCGGTGGCGCATGCCGGCGAAATCTATGTGGGAGACGGCGTCGTATGCCGCGGTTCTCGCCTCGGGGACGGTCAGGCCGACGCCGACGACGTTCAGGACGCGGCCGCCGTTCGTGACGAGGCGCCCGTCACGGAGTGCGGTGCCCGCGTGGAAGACGAGCGCGCCGGTCGCCTCCGCCGCGTCGACTCCCTCGATCGGCGTGCCGCTGTCGCCGCGCTCCGGGTACTCGCCGCCGGCGAGGACGACCGTGACCGCGGCGCGGGGCGCGACCTGCGGCGGCTGCGCGAGGTCTCCGGCGAGCACGGGGAGCAGGTCGCCGTCGAGGCGGGGCAGGAGCGACTGCGTCTCCGGATCGCCGAAGCGCGCGTTGAACTCGATCACGCGCAGGCCGTCCTCCGTCCGCATCAGCCCCGCGTAGAGCAGGCCGTGGAAAGGCGTGCGTCGGCGGGCGAGCTCGCGGAGGACGGGACGGTGGATCAGGTCGAGGATCTCCACGGACTCGGCGTCGGGGACGTCCGGGAGCGGGGAGAAGGAGCCCATGCCGCCGGTGTTCGGGCCGGCGTCGCCGTCGCCGACGCGCTTGTAGTCCCGGGCCGGCGGCAGGACGACAGCCTCCTCGCCGGTGGCGATCGCGAAGACGGAGAGCTCGGGTCCCTCGAGCAGCTCCTCGACGTGGAACGGCTGGCCGAGCGCCTCGGCGGCGCGCAGGCCGGTGTCCAACTCGGCCTGCGTGCGGCAGACCCAGACGCCCTTCCCGGCGGCGAGCCCGTCGGCCTTGACGACGCAGGGTGGCCGCGCGACGGGGAGCGTCCGCGCCGTCGGGACGCCAGCCGCGTCCATCACCTCCTTCGCGAACGCCTTCGAGCCCTCGATCCGCGCGGCGGCCGCGTTCGGGCCGAAGACGGCGATGCCCCGCTGGCGGAGCAGGTCGCCGAGCCCGAGCACGAGCGGCGCCTCGGGGCCGACGACGACGAGGTCGATGCGCAGCTCGCGCGCGAGCGGGAGGAGGGATGCGGGGTCGTCGGCGCGGACAGGGTGGCAGTGCGCGATGGCGGCGATGCCGGGGTTCCCTGGTGCCGCGTGGAGCTCGGTCAGGGACGGGCTGCGCGCGATCGCCCACGCGAGCGCGTGCTCGCGCCCGCCCGACCCGACGACCAGGACCCTCACGCGCCGATCGTATGGGTTTGGCGCGACGGCCTCTCGCGCAAGAGGGAGGCGATGCTCGAGCCCGGACTGAACCGCCACGAGTGGGAGAGCGAGATGGCCGCGCTCGAGGACCAGCTCGCCGAGAACCCGGCCGAATCGCTCCCGGAGCTGGACGACCTCGTCGCGCGGATGCTCGCCGAGGCCGGGTACGACCTGGGCGACCCGGTGGCGCGGGAGGGCGACGAGCGGGAAGTGGTCGCCGAGTTCCTGGCGGCGCGCGAGATCACGCGGGCGAGCGAGGCCGGCTCCGACGAGCTCGGGCCGGGCGACGTGGCCGCGGCGATCAACGGCTACCGCGCGATCTTCGACCACCTCGTCGCCGAGCGTTCCGGCGCCGCCGGCATGGAGGACGTCGCCGAGCTGGAGTGACGTACGCTCCCGCCGTGGAGGCGCCTCCGTACTCCGCGGCGTCGGTCGAGGTCGTCCGCCTGCCGGACGGCCGCAGCGAGCGCGACAGCGTCGCGGTCGAGGAGCCGCTGGAGATCCGGATCGGCGGCGCCCCCGTCGCGGTGACGATGCGCACGCCGGGCCACGACGAGGAGCTCGCGCTCGGGTTCTGCCTCTCGGAGGGACTGCGCCCGGTCTCGGCACGGCTGCCGGACGACCTCGCGGCGAACACGGTCGAGGTGGCCGCGCCGGGCTTCGACCCGGAGCGGCTGCGGCGGAGCTTCTACACGACGTCGTCGTGCGGCGTCTGCGGGAAGGGCGCGCTGGACGCGGTCGCGGTCGAGGCGCCGCGGGTGGAGGCGGAGCTCCGGGTGTCGCTCGCGGTGGTCTCCTCGCTGCCCGAGCGACTGCGGGAGGCGCAGGCGGCGTTCGCGGTCACCGGCGGGCTCCACGCGACCGGGCTCTTCTCCCCGGACGGCGAACTCCTGTGCGTCCGCGAGGACGTCGGCCGGCACAACGCGCTCGACAAGGTCGTCGGCTGGGCGTTCCTCGACGGGCGGCTGCCGCTCGCGGGCTCGGTGGTCTGCGTCAGCGGGCGGCTGTCGTTCGAGCTCGTCCAGAAGGCGGCGGTGGCCGGGTGCCCCGTCGTCGTCGCGGTGGGCGCGCCGTCGTCGCTCGCCGTGGAGCTCGCGCGCGACCGCGGGATCACGCTCTGCGGCTTCGTCCGCGGCGGCTCGGCGAACGTCTACAGCGAGGCGTGGCGGATCCAGGGCTGAGCGGCGTTCTGCTGGTCGGGGGCGCGAGCACGCGGTTCGGGTCGCCGAAGGCGCTGGCGCGGCTGGACGGCGAGACGCTGGCCGAGCGGGGGCTGCGCGTGCTGGGCGAGGTGTGCGGGGAGGTGCTGGCGGTGGGGAAGGCGGCGGACGGGCTGCCGCTCCCGGTGGCGGTGGTCGACGACGGGAACGAGGTGCGCGCCCCGCTCGTGGGCGTCGTGGCGGGGCTGCGGGCGGCCGCGGCGGAGGTCGTCCTCTTCCTCCCGGTCGACAACGTCGGCATGGACGCGGCCGCGCTGCTGGAACTGGCCGCGGCGTGCCGGGACGCGGCGGTGCCGCCGACAGGGCCGTTGCCGGGGGCGTACCGGCGGAGCGCGCTCCCGGTCCTCGAGCGGCGGCTCGCAGCGGGCGAGCTGCGGCTCCGTGACGCGGTGGAGGAGTTGGATGCCCCGGTCGTCGACCTCGATCCGGGCGCGCTCGTGAACGTGAACGAGCCCGCGGACCTCATCGACCGGCCCTAGGGCCAGCAAGGGCCGTCCCAAGGACCCATCCCAAACCCCCGCCCACCCACGGGGTGGAAAGGATTGCGTGGCGCGGCTCGCGCCGGGGTCGCAAGTTCCCGGAGAAAGGCCGGCAATTCTCCCGCGCTGTCAGCCCAGGTGGACGAGGGTCGCGCCGTCGGCGCTGTCCGACTCCTGGCCGCTGACGAGGTGGTGCGACGCCAGCTCGCCGCGCACGGCCGACCGCAGGGCGCCGGTTCCGCGGCCGTGGACGACGCGCACCTGGCGCAGGCCGGCGAGTGCGGCGTCGTCGACGAAAGACCGCACCGCCTCCCGCGCCTCCTGCGGCCGCAGGCCGCGGACGTCGAGCTCGTCCGACACGTCGCTCCGCGCCGCCGCCTGGACGCGCACGGCCGGCTCCTCCCGCTCGACACGCGCGCGGCCCCGCGGGTCCGGACGCAGATGCGCGACCGGGACCCGGATCCGCGTGCCGCCCGGGCCGAGCACCTCCGCCTCGTCGTCCTCCAGCCGCGCGATCGTGCCCCGGATCCCGAGCTCGGGCGCCTCGACAGGGTCGCCTTCTGTCAGCGGCGCCCGCGTCTCGACCGGCTCGTCGAGTGACCGCAGCGCCCGCTCCGCGCGCGCCGCCCGCGTCGATGCCGCTCCGAGTCGCCGGTCACGCTCGCGCTCCGCCGGCGAGGCCTCCGCCGCGGCCGTGCGCCGCCGCTCCCGCTCTCGCTTGCGTGCCGCTCGGATCTCGTCGCGGAGCTGCCGGAGCTCGGCCCGCGCCTCGCCGAGCTCGCGCTCGGCCGCGTCCACCGCGCGCCGCCGCTCCTCCGCCGCCGACGCGCGGACGGCCTCGATCTCCTCCCGCAGCTCCGCCTCGCGCGCGGCGGCCTCCGCGGCGAGCCGCTCCGCCTCGCGCGCCTCCACGCGCGCGCCCTCGAGCGCCTCCGCCGCGCGCCGCTCGGCC
>JAFAIV010000383.1 GCA_019236545.1 Actinomycetota bacterium
CCGAACCCCGCGTACTGCCGGATCGTCCACGGCCGCCCTCGGTACATGTCCGGGTAGGGCCCGCGGGTGTACGGGAACTCGCCCGGCGGCTCCAGCGGACGCGGCGCGTCGCCCGCCTCGTAGAGGGGCTTGACCTCGATCCCGGACTCGGTCCGGCGGTCGTCGGTGGCCGCCACGGACCCCATCGTACGTCGTCCCCAGGAAGGGGGATCTTGGCTCTGCTGCCTCGTTCGAGGGATGTGCTGCCGCTTGGCATGGGTTCAAATCGCGGCGCACCACCGGTCTGTAAGTGGCGTCGGAACCGGAAAGGAATGCGGGCGATGTTGCGTCGAACCCTCGTGCTGGGAGCTGTTGCCCTCCTGGCGTCGATGGTCGGGACTGCGGCGAGAGCGGGGAATCTCGACCCGACCACCGGACTGATCAACGTGACCCAACAGGTCACGTCGTTGTCGAACCAGGTGACCAAGCTCCAGTCGAACGGGCAGACGACCAAGGTCGGGAAGTTCGCGGCGCTCGCGCAGTGCGGCTTCGGCGCGCCGACGCAGGTCTTCCAGCCGTGGGGCGACCCGGACTTCTACAGCCTCGCCCCCGGCGGGGACACAGGCTCGACGAGCGGCTGGGTCGTGAAGAACGTGAGCGCGGCGTCCGACCGCGACGGCGTGTCCGCTGCGGCCGGCTCGCTCGTCTTCACGAACGGCGACTCGGAAGCCGTCACGTCGGTGATGTGCGTCAACCTCAACTACCCGACCCTGCGTTTCTTCCTGAAGGACGTCGGCGGCAACGGGAAGGCGAATCTCGAGGTGACCGTGATCTACCAGGGCCTCGACGGGAACCCGCACACGCTCTCGCTCGCGCAGCTCTCGCCGGGCTCGGCGTGGCAGCCGTCGCCGATCATCCCGATCGCGACGGCGTTCCTGGCGACGCTCTCGCCGAGCGGGACGACCCCGGTGTCGTTCGACTTCAAGGTCCACGGCCTCCAGAAGGGCGAGACGTTCTCGATCGACGGGATCTACGTCGACCCGAGAATGGGCGTCTGACGGCGAGGGCAGGCACGTGAGCTCGGCGACAACCCTCGCTCCGCTCGTCGGCTTCGAGCCGGCGGAGGTGCAGCTGGTCGCGGAGACCCGCCGCCGGAAGGCACGCGGCCTCAGCCACCAGGAGCGGCTGACCTACTGGACCTCGTCGGTCGGCTTCGTCGCCGCGGCGCTCGCGCTGCCGGCGGTCGCCGGCTGGGGCGGCACGAGGCACCTGTGGGTGGGGCTGTTCCTGCTCGGCTGCTACGCCGTCGCGTCGCGGCTCGCGTTCGAGGCCGGCCCGTTCAATGCCGTCCCGACCGAGCTCGTCCTGATCGAGATGCTGTTCCTCCTCCCGGCGTCGCAGGTGCCGCTCTGGGTGATGGCCGGGAACGTGCTCGGGGCCGCTCCCGAGTACCTCTCGCGGAAGGTGCCGGTCGAGCGGGCCCTGATCCGGGTCTCGAGCTCGTGGTTCGCGCTCGGGCCGGCGCTCGTGTTCACGGTCATGCACACGCCGATGGCCTCCCTCAAGGCGTCGGCGCTCGGGATCCTCGGGCTCGCCCTGGCGGCGCAGTTCGTCGTCGACCTCGGCAGCTCGGCGTTCCAGGAGTGGGGCGCCCTCGGGATCCGGCCGCAGGAGCTCGTCCGCCCGATGCTCCTCTGCTTCACGATCGACCTCGTCCTCGCGCCCGCCGGCCTCCTCGCGGCGATCGCGGCGGGGACGGACGACGCCGCGCTCGCGCTGCCGCTGCCGCTCCTCGCCGTGATCGCCCTCACCACGCGGGAGCGGCAGCGCCGGATCGACGACGCGCTCGAGCTCTCGAGCGCGTACCGAGGCACGGCGTTCCTGCTCGGCGACGTCGTCGAAGCGGACGACGCGTACACGGGCGCGCACAGCCGCGACGTGCTCGAGCTCTCCCTCACGCTCTGCGACGAGCTCGGCGTCGACGCGGGCGACCGGCTCGACACGGAGTTCGTCGCGCTGCTCCACGACGTCGGCAAGCTCCGCGTCCCCGGCGAGATCCTCGGCAAGGCCGGGCCGCTGACGTGGGAGGAGCGGGCGATCGTGAACATGCACACGATCGAGGGCCAGCGCCTGCTGCAGCGGGTCGGCGGCCGCCTCGCGGAGGTCGGCAGCATCGTCCGCTCGTGCCATGAGCGCTGGGACGGGCGCGGCTACCCGGACGGGCTCGAGGGCGAGAGCATCCCGCTCGTCGCGCGGATCGTCGCCGCGTGCGACGCCTTCAGCGCGATGACGACGCACCGGCCCTACCGGCCGGCGCTGTCAGTCGGGCAGGCGCTCTCGGAGCTCGAGGCCAACGCGGGGACGCAGTTCGACCCCACCGTCGCCGACGCCCTGATCGCCCTCGTCCGGCGAGGCCGGGCCGGCATCGAGCGCAGCGCCGACCTCCTCTCCGCCTAGCGTCGCGTCGCGACTGACGAG
>JAFAIV010000129.1 GCA_019236545.1 Actinomycetota bacterium
GGTGATCGTGCGGCCGGTGCGGGAGCGGCTGCGCGCTGTCTCGACGGCGTTCGTCGTCGCGCTCGCGGTCGCGCTCGTGGCGGTGCCGGTCTACGTCCTCGTGGCCACGGCGCAGTTCGCGCTGCGGCCGTGGTACGACGTCGGCGCGCTCGTGCCGCTGCTGGGGGTCTCGGCGTTCGGGCGCGGGATGCTGCGGCTGGAGCTGATGCTCGCGCTCTTCGGCTTCGCCGCGTGCGTCGCGCTGTGGCTGGACCGGCCGGAGCGCGGGAAGCGGTCGGTCGCCGCGCTGCTCGCGCTCTGGGGGGCGCTGCTCGCGGGCGGGGCGACGCTGCTCGCGCCCGGCGCAGCGGGCCACGCCGCGCAGACGGCGCCGCGCTGGCTCTCGATCGCGCTGGACTGGACGCACCTCGCGGGCGGCTCGATCTGGGTCGGCGGGCTCGTCGGGCTGCTCGTCCTCTGGCGGAGCGCGCCGCTCGGGATGGCCGTCTCGCTGCCGCGCTTCTCCAACGCCGCCTTCCTCTCGGTGCTGGCGGTGATCGGCTCCGGCACGGGCGCCTCCGTCATCCACCTGCCGACCGTCGCCTCGCTCTGGGAGACACCCTACGGCGAGGCGCTGCTCGTGAAGATCGGGCTGCTCGCGGTCGCGCTCGTCGCGGCGGCCGTCAACCTCGTGCGCACGCGGCGCGGCGTGCTCGCGCTGCGCGGGCTCGTCGCCGGGGAGGCGGCGCTGGCGGCGGGGATCGTCCTGGCGGCGGCCGTCCTCTCGAGCGAGCCGCCGCCGGCCAAGGCGCTTGCCCACCTCGGCTCGCCCGCCGCGACCACCGGCCCGGGCCCCGTCACGAGCGTGGTGAATCAGGACGGCTACCGCTTCGAGCTGCACGTCGACCCGAACCGGGTCGGCCTCGCCAACGACTTCGCCGTCCGCGTCCTCCGCGACGGGAAGCCGGTGAACGGCCTCGGCGTGACGGCTACGTTCACCATGCTCGACATGGACATGCCCACGCAGACGTACGCGCTGGCCGGCGCCGGGAACGGGCTCTACGAGCGGAGCGCGCCGGCCCTCGTCATGGTCGGCCGCTGGGCGTTCACGTTCGAGTTCACGCCGCCGGGCGGGCAGCCGTTCGACGTCCTCGTCGTCGACCACGCGAGCGGATGAGGCTCGCCGGCGCGATCCTGGTGGCGGCCGTCGTCGCCGCGCTCGCGGCCGGCGCCGCGTGGGCGGACGGCGACCCGGCGAGCGACTACCTCCTCGCGGAGCAGGTCTTCCTCCCGTACGACGCGAAGATCCCGGCCGCCGACGCCTCGGCGCTGTCGTCGGTGATCCGCTCGGCGAATCAGCAGGGCTTCAAGATCCGCGTCGCCGTGATCTGGAGCGACTACGACCTCGGCTCGGTCACCGCGCTCTGGAAGCAGCCGCAGCGCTACGCGAAGTTCCTCGGCGCCGAGCTGGGCTTCGTCTACAAGCAGCGGCTGCTCGTCGTGATGCCGAACGGGTTCGGCTTCAACTGGCCCGGCCACTCGCCCGCCGCGGCGTACGCCCTTCTCGCGAAGTTGCCGACCTCCTCGACGCCATCGGGGATGGCCAAGGCCGCGACGGCGGCCGTGCAGAGGCTGGCCGCGGCGGACGGAGTGAAGGCCAACGCCGCCGCGAAGGGCGGGTCGGGGGTCTCGCGCAACGCGCACGACCGGATCGTCATCATCGTGGCGGTGGCGGCTGCGCTCCTGCTGGGAGCGGCCCTTCGACTGGCCATTCGTCGTCGAGCGGCTCGGCTCCGCTGACCGAGGAGGTGAGCACGACGACGAGCAGCCCGACGCCCGCCGTCAGCGAGGCGACGGTCGCGGCGCGTTCCGCCCACGCCGGCAGGACGGCCAGGACGAACGCGTTCCGCAGGGTCCCGATCAGCGCCAGCCCCTGGTAGAGGGCCGCGGCGCCGATCGCGAGCCCGGCCGCGGTCCGCCAGTCGCGTTGGAGGAAGAGGAGCGCCAGGACGACGGCGACCGCGCACGTCGCCCCGACGAGGACGAGCTGTCCCGCCGAGACCGACGGCCTGCCGTACAGCTCGCGGCCCAGCCGTCCTGTCGTCGCCGCGGCGAGCGCGAGCGCCGCGAGTGCGCGCTGCGCGATCCCGTCCCAGCGAGCCTGTCGCAGCGCGATGAGCGCCGGCACGCAGGCCGCCAGCAGCGCGAGGGGCCAGAACCAGAGCCACGAGGGCGCCGCCCCCTGCCAGAGGCCGCCCCGGATGGCGGCGGGGCGCCCGTCCACGAGCAGTGGCACGAGCCACCGGCCGAGGTAGGCGTTCCCGGCCGGGTGCGCCGCGAGCGCGGCGGCGTGCAGCCGGTCCTCATGCCACGACGTGGAGTGGGCGGAGGTGAGCCGCTGCCACGCGGGCGCCCCCAGCCGCGGTGGGACGACCTGGGGAACCGGACGGTTCAGGAACCACGTCGCCGAATGCACGTTCACGGCCACTCCGGCCCGCGAGAAACGGAGGTAGGGCTCTCCGCGCAGCCCGCGAACGACGACCGTCAGGGTGGGAGCGACCCGCAGCCAGAGCCGCTGGTCACCGTCCACCACCTTCGCCTCGACGCCCGACGGCGCGGACGAGACGCGGGCGAGGTCGGCCGTCGCCGCGGGAGCGGTGAGCCCGGCGTGCGCCGAGGCCCGCCCCGCCAGCAGCGCCGCGCCAAGCAGCGAGAGGACGAGCGCGGCGCTAGCTCTGCGCAATCCGGCGCAGCATCCCCGCGAGGTCCCGCGCCCTGAACGGCCAGAGGTAGAGCGCTCGCTCGTGCCCGTTCGCGTCGATCACGTACGCGGCCTCGGTGTGGCTGACGTTGTGCACCGTCACGCCCGTGATCGTCTTCGGGTTGTCCTGGACGGCGATCTGGTACTTCCGCCAGACGGCCTGCATCGCCGCCGGAGCGCCGACCGCCCAGTGCCACTGCGGCGTCAGGCTCCACCGGCTCACGTCCTGGAGGAGGTCGTGGTGCGTGTCGGCCCACTGGTTGACGCTGACCGCGACGATCGTCGGCCGCTGCGCCGCCGGCAGGCCCTTCTCGAGCGCGCCGAGCTCCTTCGCCTCACGCGGGCAGAGGCTGCGACAGAGCGGGTCGATGAAGGTGAGGATCACCGGCCGGCCGCGAAAGCGCGCGAGCGAGACGGGCTGCCCGGCCTGGTCGGTCAGGCGGAAGTCCGGCGCGGGCCTCGCGCCGGCGGCCCACGTCGCGGCGGGCGCGTAGAGCTCCGAGCGGGACGACTGCGTCCCGCCGCGCGAGTGGAGGACCGCGATCAGCACGCCGGCGAGGACGCCGACCGCGAGGGCGACGCCCCAGACGATCCAGCGAAGACGGCGGAGCGACGAGCCTGCCGGCACCGGTGACGGCTGCACGGACGTGGCGTTACCTTACCCACCGTGGCAACCGCCGCACTCAGCGCAGCAGGTGTCCGCTGGGACCTGAGCGACCTCGAGCCGGACGCCGACGCGGCGCGCCGCGACTGGGACGAGCTGCTCGAGCGGGCGCGTGCATTCGCCGAACGCTGGCGTGGCACCGTCGGCGCCGAGGGGCCGGACGGCCTGCGCAAGCTCCTCGACGAGCTCGACGACCTGAACCAGGATGGGTCGCGCGTCCACTTCTACGGCCGCGCGCGCGAGCACACCGACGCGACCGACCCGGAGACGAACGACCTGGCGACCCTCGGCCGCGACCGCGCCGCCGACTTCGAGAACCTCCTGCTCTTCGCCGACCTCGAGTGGGTCGAGCTCGACGACGCCCAGGCCGACGCGCTCCTTGCCTCGCCGGAGCTCGAGCCGTACGCGCACCGGCTGCGCGTCGCCCGCGAGGAGAAGCCGTACGTCCTCCGCGAGCCCGAGGAGCAGGCGCTGAACGCGCGCCGCCCGGCGGTCTCGGCGTGGGAGTCGCTCCACGGTCGCCAGCTCGCGACGCTGACGGTCGAGTTCGACGCGGGCGACGGCTCGCGCGCGCACACGATCGACGAGCTCCTCTCGTACCTCTACGTCCCGGAGCGGGAGACGCGGATCGGCGCGCTCGAGGCGCTCTACGGCGGCCTGAAGCCGCGCGCCGACGTGCTCGCGGCGAGCTACGACGCGCTCGTCGGCGACCGCCTCTCGGTCGACCGGCTGCGCGGCATCCCGGAGCCGATGCTGCCGACGAACATGCGCAACGAGCTCGACGGCGAGGTCGTCGAGACGATGCTGCGAGCGGTCGAGGAGAACTACCCGCTCGCCCGCCGCTGGTTCGACCGCAAGGCCAAGCTCCTCGGCGTCGAGCCGTTCGTCCTCGCCGACCAGTACGCGCCGGTCGGCCAGGAGGCGCAGGTCGAGTGGCCGCAGGCGGTCGAGATCGTCGAGGGGACGCTGCGCGACTTCGAGCCGCGGCTCGGCGACATCTTCCGCACCTGCCTCGACCGCGGCCACATCGACGCGGAGCCGCGTCCCGGGAAGATCGGCGGCGCGTACTGCAACGCGGTCTCCGCGCGGGTGCTGCCGTACGTCCTCATGAACTACACCGACAACGTTCGCGATGTGATCACGCTCGCGCACGAGTTCGGCCATGCGGTGCACGGCGCGCTCGCGCTGGAGCGGCAGACGTACCGCTCCTTCCGCACGGGCCTCGCGATCGCCGAGGTGCCGTCGACGTTCACGCAGCTGCTCGCGGTCGAGCGTCTCGTCGAGCGGGAGGACGACCCGGCCGCGCGCGCCGGTGTCCTCGCCGACCGCGCCGAGCAGGCGATGGCCGCGATCTTCCGGCAGACGGTGCTCGCCCGCTACGAGCAGCAGGCGTACGCGGCGCGCGCGGAGGGGAAGGCGCTGACGGCGGAGCGGCTCGGCGAGTTCTGGATGGCCGCGAACTCCGCGTACTACGGCGACTCGGTGCAGCTGCCGGACGGCTACGGCGTCGGCTGGTCGTACATCCCGCACTTCATCGTCGCCCGCTTCTACACGTACGCGTACGTCTTCGCGCACCTGGTCGCGTTCTCGCTCGTCGCGCACTGGCGCCGCGACCCGGGGGCGTTCACGCCCGCGTACCTCGACTTCCTCGCCTCCGGCGCCTCGAAGTCGCCGCAGGACCTGCTCGCGCCCCTCGGCGTCGACCTCCGCGACCCGCGCGCCTGGGCCGACGCGTTCGAGGAGTTCGACCGCGCGATCCGCGAGGCCGAGGAAGCAGTCGACGCGCTCTAGGCGGCCGCGAAGCCCTCGCGGCGGAGCAGGCTCCGCGCGAGTGCGGCGCTGTCGGCGCCCGCGACGAGGATCACGAGCACGCCGCCGTACTCCGGGCTGACGTGGCGGAGCTCGAAGTCCTCGATGTTGATGCCGGCCGTCCCGAGCAGCTGCGTGATCCGGGCGAGGACGCCCGGGCGGTCGGGGACGCGGACGCGGATGCGGTTCAGCTGCTCCGCCTCGGTGCGGTAGGCGAAGGCGTCCATGCGCCCGCGTGCCTCGGCAGCCGCGGCGATCGACGCCTCGACCCAGGCGCGGTCGCCGTCGCGGAGGGAGCGCTCGAGGTCGCCGAGCGCCTCGCGGAGCCGGGCGAGCTGCGCGGCGATCTCGTCGGAGTTGTCGAGGAAGATGTCGGCCCAGACGGGCGCGTTCGCGCCGGCGACGCGCGTCATCTCCCGCAGCGAGGCGCCGGCGTGCTCGAGCGGCGCGTCGTCGTCCGCCGCGGCCTCGGCGACCTGGAGCATGAGCAGGTTCGCGAGCGCGTGGGGGAGATGACTGGTCAGCGCGAGCAGCCGGTCGTGCGCGTCGGCGTCGATCCGGACGGTGCGTGCGCCCAGCGACGCGACGAACTGCTCCGTCGTCGCCAGGCACGCGGCGTCGGTCGCGCTCGTCGGCGAGAGGAACCAGGTGGCGCCGTCGAAGAGGTCGGCCGTGGCGCGGCGCGGGCCGCCGGTCGCGCCCCCGGCGACGGGATGGCCCGGGACGAAGCGCGGATCTTCGACGACGGCGAGCGCTCGCTTCGTCGAGGCGACGTCGGTCACGATCGCCTCCGAGCCGGCGACGGCGAGCGCCTCGCGGACGACGTCCGCCGCCGTTCCGACCGGCACGGCCACCACGACGAGTTCGGCGCCCTGGACGGCGTCCGCGAGCGACGTCGCGCCGCGGAGACCGGTGAGAGCGGAGGCGTCGGAGAGCCGCGACGCATCCGTGTCGAATCCGGCCGTCGCCACGCCCGCGCGGCGCGCCGCGAGCGACACCGACGTCCCGACGAGGCCGGTCCCGATGACGGCGATCCGCCGCACCGGCGCGGCCGCGGGCGCCGCCGCATCCGGGACGCGCGCGCCGCGCTCGGCTGCGACCTCCTGCTTCATGACGTCGAGGACGGCGGTGAAGATCGCGGTCAGGGCGCGCTCCGAGAGCGGCCCCTGGTTCGCGGCCGCGAGCGCCTGGAGGAGCTCCGCCTCGCGCTCCGCGTCGATCCAGCGCTCGCCGGCGGCGTCCTTGTGGTCGCGCACCTGTCCGACGAGCTCGAGCCGCCGGTTGAGCAGCGTGAGGAGCTCCCGGTCGAGCGCGGTGATCTCGGTGCGGAGCTCGTCGAGGCTCACGCCGCGTGCCTCTCGCCCGCGCCGACCGCGACGGCCAGCCGGTTCGCCGGCGGCGCGAGCGGGCAGACCCAGCCCGGGTCGTACGCGCACGACGGGTTGTAGGCGAAGTTGAAGTCGAGGACGAGCCTGCCGCCGTCGTTCCCGAGGTCGGCGCCCTTCACCGTGTCGTAGAGGTAGCGGCCGCCGCCGTGGGTCTCGCGCCCGCTGGTCGCGTCGCGGAAGGAGAGGAAGACGCCGCCGCCGTAGCCCTCGAGCCACTGCACCTCCAGGCGGCACGCCTCGCCTCGGAGCTCGAAGTCCGCCGCCGCGAACGGCCGGAAGATCATCGGTTCGCGGCCGCTGGTCTCGATCGGCGCCGGCGGCGCGTCGAGGTCGCTCAACTCGGCGAGGACGCGCGCGTGCGGGTCGTACTCGTAGTACTGCAGCCCGGCGAAGCCGTTGCGCTCCTCGGCGGGGAGCGGGGACTGCGGGTGCGTGCGGAAGAGGTCGTCGCGCGTGTCGCGCCAGCGCTGCCACGCGGCGCGCGGGTCGGCGGCCGCGCGCACCTCCGCGTAGAGCGCGAAGATGCGGCGCTTCCAGTCGAGCAGGTCGAGCGTCTCGGCGACGGTCACGCGGCCGAACCTAGCAGCGCGCCGCTCGCGTTGAGCGTCGGATTGAACCGATATTCGCTTGCGTAATATGCGATCGATTGCGTAATATGCAAAGGTGCACTCGGTCGCGATCCTCGGCGCGTCGGGCTACTCCGGTCAGGAGGTGCTCGACCGCGTCCTGCGCCACCCCGAGCTGGAGGTGGTCGCGCTCGGCTCGGACTCGCTCGCGGGCAGCCCCGCGGCCGCGCTCGACGTCCGGCTGAACGGCTCGCTGCCGCCCTTCGTCCCGAACGGGGAGGCGCTCGCGGCCGGCGCCGATCTCGTCTTCCTCTGCCTCGGCAACCAGCGCACGGCCGAGCTCGCGCCGCCCGCGGAGGGCGTCGTCGTCGACCTCTCGGGTGTGCACCGGCTCGCGGACGCCGAGAAGGCCGCCGCGTACTACGGCACGGCGCCGGGCGCCTGGGGCTACGGCCTTCCCGAGGTCTCGCCGGCCGAGGTGCGCCTGATCGCGAATCCGGGCTGCTACGCGACCGCCGCGATCCTCGCGCTGGCGCCGCTTGCCGCCGTGGTCGACCCGGCGAGCGTCGTCGTCGACGGCAAGTCCGGCGTCTCGGGCGCGGGCCGCGAGCTGAAGGCGTCGTCGCACGCCGGCTTCGTGCTCGAGAACGTCTCGCCGTACCGCGTCGGCAGCCACCAGCACGCGCCCGAGATCGCGCAGGCGCTCGGCTTCCCCGTGACCTTCGTCCCGCATCTGCTGCCCGTGCGGCGCGGCCTGCTCGCGACCTGCGTCGTGACGACGGACGCCGACGCGCGCGAGCTGCTCGAGGAGGCGTACGCCGGCAGCGCCGTCGTCCGCGTCCTGCCGGACGGCGTCGTCCCGGAGCTCGCACGGGTCCAGCACACCGACGGCGCGGAGATCGGCGTCTTCGCCGACCGCGAGACCGGCCGCACGATCGTCGTCTGCGCGATCGACAACCTTGGCAAGGGCGCCGCCGGCCAGGCCCTGCAGAACGCGAACCTCGCGCTCGGCCTCGACGAGACGGCCGGGCTGCGCCTCAGTGGGGTGCTGGTGTGAGCGTCACCGCGCCGAAGGGCTTCACCGCGTCCGGCGTCCACGCCGGCATCCGGAAGTCGAAGCGGGACGTCGCGCTCGTCCGCTCGCTCGTGCCCGCGACCGGCGCCGGGATGTTCACCGCGAACCGCATGCAGGCGGCACCGGTGACGGTCTGCAAGGAGCACCTCGAGCTCGCGCAGCCGCAGGCGGTCGTCGCGAATTCGGGCGTCGCGAACGCGGCCACCGGGGAGCAGGGCGTCGTCGCGGCCCGGACGATGGCAGCGGAGGCGGCCTGGCTGCTCGGCCTCAAGACGGAGCAGGTGCTCGTCCTCTCGACCGGCGTGATCGGCGAGCCGCTCCCGCTCGACAAGGTGCTCGCCGGCGTCCGGACCGCGGCGCTCCAGCTCGCGCCGAGCGGCGGCTCCGCGGCGGCCGAGGCGATCATGACCACCGACACGCGGCCGAAGGAGTCGATCTCCCGCGGGGACGGCTTCTGCGTCGGCGGCATGGCGAAGGGCTCCGGGATGATCCACCCGAACCTCGCGACGATGCTCGCGATCGTCACGACCGATTACCCGCTCGAGCCCGGTGAGGCGATCGAGTTCCTGCGGCCGGCGGTGGATGCGAGCTTCAACTCGATCTCCGTCGACGGCGAGTGCTCGACGAACGACACCGTCCTGCTGCTCGCGAACGGCGCCTCCGGGGTTGAGCGGACTCCCGCGAGCGACGAGCAGTTCGCGCTCTGCCTGCGGCAGGTCTGCGGCGAGCTCGCGAAGGCGATCGTCGCCGACGGCGAGGGCGCGACCGTGCTCGCCGAGATCGCGGTGCGCGGCGCGGCCAGCACCGACGAGGCGCGGGCGATCGCCGAGCGCGTCGCCACGTCGCCGCTCGTCAAGACCGCGCTCTACGGCCACGACGCGAACTGGGGCCGGATCGCCAGCGCGGCCGGGTCGGCGAAGTACGGCTCCGGCTACGCGCAGCTCGACCCCGACCTGCTCACGATCGTCATCGACGGCGTGCCGGTGCTCCTCACGGGCCGCCCGACCGGGGACGAGCCGGTGCTGACGAACGGCCACTGCGCGATCGAGATCGACCTCGGCCTCGGCGAAGGGGCGGCGCAGTACCTCACGACCGACCTCTCGTACGACTACGTGAAGATCAACGCGGAGTACCGCTCGTGAGCACCGTCGTCCTCAAGGTCGGCGGCGCGTCGACGGCCGGCGTCGCGGACGCGGTCGCGCGGCTGCGCACGGCCGGGCACGCGGTCGCGGTCGTCCACGGCGCAGGCCCGCAGATCTCGGAGGAGATGGCGCGGCGCGGGCTCGAGGTGACGTTCGTCCGCGGCCGCCGCGTGACGACGCCGGAGGCGCTCGAGGTCGTGCGCGAGAGCCTCGCCGCGGTCAACGCGGCCGTCTGCGTCGCGATCGGCGACGCAGCGGTGCCGCTGCACGGGGACGAGATCGGGCTGCAGGCCGAGCAGGAGCCGGAGCTCGGGCTCGTCGGGAACGCGCTGCCGTCCGCTCCGGTCGAGGTCGCGGAGGCGCTCGAGGCCGGATTCGTCCCGGTCGTGACGCCGCTCGCGGAGGGTCCGCTCAACGTGAACGCCGACGAGGCCGCGGCCGCGCTCGCGGTCGGGCTCGGCGCGGCGAAGCTGCTCTTCCTCACCGACGTCCCCGGCGTCTTCCACGAGGGCAAGGTGCTCGACTCGATCAGCGCGCACACCGCCGAGGAGCTCATCGCCGAGGGCGCGTTCGACGGCGGGATCGTCCCGAAGCTGCTGGCCGCGGCCCGCGCCGCCAAGCACGGGCTCCGCGCGGAGATCGGCGCGACCGAGGTGCTCGCGTGAGCACGCTGACGACGAGCGCGCTGTTGCCGACATACCCGCCGGCGCCGGTGACCTTCGTCGAGGGCGACGGCGTCTGGCTCACCGACACCGACGGCCGCCGCTACCTCGACTTCGCAGCCGGGATCGCGGTCGTGTCGGTCGGCCACCGGCATCCTGCGCCGCTCACCGCGGCGCATGCGCAACTGGACCGGCTCTGGCACGCCTCGAACCTCTTCGCCACCGAGCCCGCGGCGGCGCTCGCGGTGAAGCTCAGCGACCGCTTCGGCGGCGCGCAGGTCTTCTTCTGCAACTCGGGCGCCGAGGCGAACGAGGCGGCGCTCAAGTACGCGCGCAAGGCGACCGGGAAGCCGGGCGTGATCGCGCTGGAGCAGGGCTTCCACGGGCGGACGATGGGCGCCCTCGCCGCGACCGGCCAGCCGGCGAAACGGCAGGCGTTCGAGCCGCTCGTGCCCGGCGCGCGCTTTGCGACGCCGAACGACGTCGACTCGCTCCACGCCGCCGCGGGCGACGACGTCGGCCTGATCCTGCTCGAGCCGGTGCTCGGCGAGGGCGGCGTCATCCCGCTCAACCCGGAGTTCCTCGCCGCGGCCGCCGAGCTCGCGGCGAGCCTGGGCGCGCTGCTCGCGTTCGACGAGGTGCAGACGGGCGTCGGCCGCACGGGCTCCTTCTTCGCGTTCGAGCAGCTCGGCGTCAAGCCTCAGCTCGTGACGATGGCGAAGGCGCTCGCGAACGGCCTGCCGCTCGGCGCGCTCGTCGTCGCCGACGAGGTGGCCGGCGCGTTTCAGCCGGGCGACCACGGCTCGACCTTCGGCGGCAACCCCGTCATCTGCGCCGCAGCCGGCGCGGTCGTCGACGCGATCGACGACGACCTGCTCGCCTCGGTGCGGGAGAACGGCGCCCGCCTCGCCGCCGGGCTCGAGGGCCTGCCGCACGTCGTCGAGGTGCGCGGCGCGGGCCTGCTCGTCGGCGCCGAGCTCGACGTCCCCGCGGGGCCGCTCGTCGACGCCGCGCTCGCCGCCGGGCTCGTGACGCTCACCTCCGGCCCGAACGTCCTCCGCCTCGCGCCGCCGCTCGTCGTCGGGCCGGAGCACGTCGACCAGGCGCTCGGCATCATCCGCGAGGTGCTCCAGTGAACCGGGCAGAGCGTCACGCCGCGATCCAGCGGCTCATCCACGAGCAGCCGATCTCGACCCAGGCCGAGCTCGCCGAGGCGCTGCGGCGCGAGGGCTACGACGTCGTCCAGACGACTGTCTCGCGCGACATCCACGAGCTCGGGCTGACGAAGGTGCGCCACGAGAGCGGCCGCCTCGTCTACGCGTTCGCCGAGGACGCCGCGAACTACCGCGAGGACGTCGCCGACGCGCTCGCGCGGTGGGCGTTGACGGTCGAGGCCAGCGGGAACCTCGTCGTCGTGACCACGCCGTACGGGTACGCCGCCGCGCTCGCGCAGGCGCTCGACGTCGCGCACCACCCGCACATCGCGGGCACCATCGCCGGCGAGAACACCGTGCTCCTCGTCTCGCGCGAGCCGTTCACCGGCGCGCAGCTCGCCGAGGAGCTCCAGCGGCAGAGGAGGGCGGCATGAGCCTGACGGAGCACCAGGGCGGCGCGATCCTCGGCGCGCTCCCGGTCGGCGAGCGCGTCGGCATCGCGTTCTCCGGCGGCCTCGACACGTGCACCGCGCTCGCCTGGATGCGCGAGAACGGCGCGATCCCGTACGCGTTCACCGCCGACCTCGGCCAGTACGACGAGCCGGATGTCGCCGAGATTCCCGGGAAGGCCAAGCGCTACGGCGCCGAGGAGGCCGTCCTCGTCGACTGTCGCCACGCGCTCGCGAGCGAAGGCCTCGCCGCGCTCCAGTGCGGCGCGTTCCACATCCAGACCGCCGGCCGCCGCTACTTCAACACGACCCCGCTGGGCCGGGCCGTCACCGGCACGCTGCTCGTCCGCGCGATGCACGAGTACGGCGTCGAGATCTGGGGCGACGGCTCGACCTACAAGGGCAACGACATCGAGCGCTTCTACCGCTATGGCCTGCTCGCGAACGAGCGGCTGCGGATCTACAAGCCGTGGCTCGACGAGGCGTTCGTCTCCGAGCTCGGCGGCCGCAAGGAGATGAGCGAGTGGCTGATCGAGCGCGGCCTGCCGCACGGCGCCTCGGTCGAGAAGGCGTACTCGACGGACGCGAACATGCTCGGCGCGACGCACGAGGCCAAGGACCTCGAGCTCCTCTCGACGACGATGAAGATCGTCGAGCCGATCATGGGCGTCGCGTTCTGGGACCCCGCGGTCGAGATCGAGCCCGAGGTCGTCACCGTCCGGTTCGAGGGCGGCCTGCCGGTGGGCGATCCCGTGGACGTGATCACGGGGGCGAACGAGGTCGGTGGCCGGCACGGGCTCGGCATGTCCGACCAGATCGAGAACCGCGTCATCGAGGCGAAGAGCCGCGGCGTCTACGAGGCGCCCGGGATGGCGCTCCTCCACATCGCGTACGAGCGGCTCCTGACCGCGATCCACAACGAGGCCGTCCTCGAGCGGTACGCGGTGGACGGGCGGCGCCTCGGCCGGCTGCTCTACGAGGGCCGCTGGTTCGACCCGCAGGCACTCATGCTCCGCGACTCGCTCCAGCACTGGGTCGCGTCGGTCGTCACCGGCGAGGTGACGCTCGAGCTGCGGCGCGGCGACGACTACACGATCCTCGAGACGCAGGGCGAGGCGGTCACGTACGACCCGGAGCGGCTCTCGATGGAGCGCAGCGCGACGCGGTTCAGCGCGCGCGACCGGATCGGCCAGCTCGCCGTCCAGATCAACGACGTCAGCGACACGCGGACGATGCACGAGCGGCTGGAGTACCGGCCGCTGTGACGCTCTGGTCGGGCCGGGTCGCGGGCGAGCTCGCGCCCGAGGTCTGGGAGTTCCTGCGCGCGCAGGACGACGAGCTCCTGCCGTACGACGTCGCAGGCACCCTGATCCACGCCGACCGGCTCCATGCGGCGGCGATCCTCTCCGACGCCGAGCTCGCCGAGGTGCGCGAGAAGCTTGCCGCGCTGCACGAGGTCGATCCGGCGGCGGAGGACGTCCACTCGTGGATCGAGGCGTCGCTCGGCGAGGTCGGGCGGAAGATTCACGCCGGCCGCTCCCGCAACGACCAGGTCGCGGCGGCGGTGCGGCTCTACGTCGTCGACGCGGCGCTCGAGGCCGACGAGGCGCTCGTGCGGTTCGCCGCGGCGGTCCTCGACCAGGCCGAGCGCGAGGCGACGACGGTCATGCCCGGCTACACGCACCTGCAGCGGGCGCAGCCCGTCACGCTCGGCCACCACCTGCTCGCGTGGACGGAGATGCTCCAGCGCGACCGCGCCCGCTTCGCGCTCGCGCGCGCGCAGGCGGAGCCGTCGCCGCTCGGCGCCGGCGCGCTCGCCGGCTCGACGCTGCCCCTCCCTCCGCCGCCGCTGGCGATGCGGAACTCGCTCGACGCCGTCGCCGACCGCGACTTCGTCCTCGACTACCTCTACGCCGCGGCCGTCCTCTTCACGCACCTGTCGCGGATCGGCGAGGAGCTCGTGCTCTGGACGACGCGCGAGTTCGGCTTCGCGAAGCTCCCCGAGAGCGCCGCGACCGGGTCGTCGATGATGCCGCAGAAGCTGAACCCGGACGTCGCCGAGCTCACGCGCGGCAAGGCCGGGACGGCGATCGGTCGGCTGACGGGCCTGCTCGCGACGGTGAAGGGACTGCCGCTCGCGTACAACCGTGACCTGCAGGAGGACAAGCCGCCGCTCTTCGCCGCGCGGAAGGACGTCGGCGGCGCGCTCGGATCGCTCACCGTCCTCGTGACCGGTCTCGAGTTCGACCGCGAGCGGATGGCCGAGGCGGCGTCCGACCCGCTGCTGCTGGCCACGGACGCCGCCGAGGCGCTCGTCCGCCAGGGCGTCCCGTTCCGCGACGCGCACGAGCAGGTCGCGTCGTCGGTCCGCGACCGCACCTTCGAGGCGCCGCCCGCCGGGAACCGGCTCGGAGACGTCGCCGCTGCGGTCGCCGCAGCGCGGGGGAGGTGGGGCCTGTGAGCACGGCATCCGTCTCGCTCGCCGGGCGCGACCTGCTCCGCATCTCCGATCTCGCACCCGAGGAGGCGGAGGCGATCCTCGACCTCGCGGTCGAGCTGCGCGAGCGCCCGAAGCAGCCGCTCCTGCCCGGCGCGACGCTCGGCCTCTACTTCTCGAAGCACTCGACTCGCACGCGCGTCTCGTTCATCGCCGGGATGACGCAG
>JAFAIV010000285.1 GCA_019236545.1 Actinomycetota bacterium
GACGAACCTCCACCCGGACACGCTCGCGCCGACGATCTTCGTCTACGACGGCCATGCGGGCGGCGTCGGCATCGCCGAGCGCGGCTTCGAGCAGTTCGAGGGCTGGGTGGCCGACACCGCGAAGCTGCTGAAGGGCTGCCCATGCGAGAACGGCTGCCCATCGTGCGTCCAGAGCCCGAAGTGCGGCAACCTCAACGAGTTCCTGGACAAGAACGGGGCGCTCACGCTGCTGCGCCGTATGCTCGACTCGTGAGGATCGTCGTCCGCCCGCCGTCCGCCGAGGACGTCCCGTCGTGGCGCGACCTGGGCTGGCGCGACGCGCCCGACCCGGGCCTCCTGGCGGACGAGCACGCGCGCTTCCGGGCCGCGCTCGCGGACGCCGGCGCCGACGTGATCGAGGCGCGCGGCGAACCGGGGAACCTCGACTCGATCTACGTCTACGACCCGACGCTCGTGACGCCGCACGGCGCGATCCTCCTCCAGCCGGGGAAGGCGGGCCGTCGCGGCGAGCCCGACGCGCTCGCTCCCGACTTGCCGCTACCGGTGCTCGGCCGCCTCGAGGGCGACGAGCTCGCGGAGGGCGGCGATACCGTCTGGCTCGACGAGCGGACGCTGCTCGTCGGCCACACGTACCGCACGAACGCGGCCGGGATCGAGGCACTCCGCCGCCTGCTCCCCGGCGTGGACGTGCTCGCGTTCCACCTACCGCACTTCCACGGCCGCGGCGAGGTGCTTCACCTCCGCTCGATGCTGAACCCGATCGACGCGGGCCTCGTCGTCGCCTACCTGCCGCTGATGCCCGTCCCGCTCGTCGAGCTCCTCGAGGAGCGCGGCGTCCGGATCGTCGAGGTGCCCGACGAGGAGTTCGAGACGATGGGCCCGAACGTCCTCGGCCTCCCGGGCGGGCGGGCGCTCGCGATCGAGGGGAACGTCGTCACGAAGCGCCGCCTCGAGGAGGCCGGCGTCGAGGTGATCGAGTACGAGGGCGACGAGATCTCGCGCAAGGGCGACGGCGGGCCGACATGCCTCACGCTTCCTGTCGATTTCGGCGCCCCTCGTTCGTCGTAGAGGCGTCAACCCACTCCCGAGGAGGAGACATGCAGTACCTGCTCCTGATCAACGACGACGAGCAGTTCTGGACGTCGATGTCGGAGGACGAGCGCAACGCCGCCTACGCCGCGTACGGCCAGTACACGCAGGAGCTCCAGAGCCGCGGCATCCTCGTCGCCGCCGACCAGCTCCAGCCGAGCTCGACCGCGACCGTCGTGAGCGTCCGGAACGGCGAGACGATCGTCACCGACGGCCCGTTCGCGGAGACGAAGGAGGTGCTCGGCGGCTACTACCAGATCGAGGTCGACACCCTCGACGAGGCGCTCGAGTGGGCGGCGAAGATCCCGTCCGCGAGCCGCAACGGGTACATCGAGGTGCGCCCGATCGTGATGCGCACCGCCGAGGTCTCCGCGTAGACGACCTCGCGCGCGCCTACCGCGACGAGCGCGCGCGCTCGATCGCGATCCTCGGACGCGTCCTCGGCGACCTCGACCTCGCCGAGGACGCCGTCCAGGAGGCGTTCCTGCGGGCGGCGGAGCGGTGGCCGCGCGACGGAGCGCCGAGAAACCCCGGCGCGTGGATCGTCGCGACGGCTCGGAACGCGGCGATCGACCGCATCCGCCGTGAGCGCACGCTCGCGCGCAAGACGGAGCTGCTCGCCCGCGCCGAGGGGCTCCCGGACGACGAGGAGGCCATCATCCCGGACGACCGCCTGGAGCTGATCTTCGCCTGCTGCCACCCGGCCCTCGCCGCGGAGGCCCAGGTCGCGCTGACGCTCAGCCTCGTCGGCGGCCTCGCGACGCCGGAGATCGCGCGCGCGTTCCTCGTCCCCGAGCCGACCCTGGCGCAGCGGCTCGTCCGCGCGAAGCGGAAGATCCGCGACGCCGGCATCCCGCTGCGCGTCCCGCCCGAGCACCTGCTCCCGGAGCGGCTGCGCGCGGTGCTCGCGACCGTCTACCTCGTCTTCAACGCGGGCTATGGGCCGCCGGTGCGGCGCGAGCTCTCCGCGGAAGCGGTGCGGCTGGCCGCCGTCCTCGCGACCCTGATGCCGGACGAGGCGGAGGTGCACGGCCTGCACGCGCTGCTCCTCCTCCACGACGCGCGCCGCGACGCCCGGCTCTCCGCCGAGGGCGAGCTCGTGCTGCTGGAGGCACAGGACCGCTCGCTCTGGGACGAGGACGAGATCGAGCAGGGGCGGCGCGCGCTCGGCCGGGCGCTGGCGCTGCGGATGCCGGGGCCGTACCAGCTGCAGGCGGCGATCGCGTCGCTCCACCTGGAGCCGGAGACGGACTGGCCGCAGGTGGCGCTCCTCTATGGGCGGCTCGCGGAGCTGCTCCCGTCGCCCGTCGTGCGGCTGAACCGGGCGGTCGCGGTCGGCAAGGCGTTCGGGCCGGCGGACGGGCTCACGGCCATGGACGATGTGACCGGGCTCGACGAATACCACCTGCTCCACTCGGCCCGCGCGCACTTCCTGCGCGAGCTCGGGCGCGAGATGGAGGCGCGCGAGGCGTACGAGCGGGCGCTCGCCCTCGCGCCGAGCGACGTCGAGCGGGCGTTCCTACGCGAGCGCCTCGAGCGCTAGGTCGACGGCGGCGGCCGGGGTCGAGGCCCGGAGCGTGCCGTCGACCTCCCAGCCCGGCTCGAGGACGACGACCGGCCGGCCCAGCGTCAGCGCGAAGCCGATCTCCGCCAGCGTCCCGTAGCGGCCGCCGACCGCGATCACCGCGTCGCCCGAGGCGACGACGGCGAGGTTCCGCGCGTGGCCGATCCCGGTCACGACGACGTGGTCGACCCACTCGTTCATCCCCTCGCGGGTCTCGCCGGGCAGGATCCCGATCGTCGTTCCGCCCGCTCCCTTCGCGCCGCGGCAGGCGGCGGCCATCACCTCGTTCCGGCCGCCGGTGACGACGGTGGCACCCCGCTCCGCGAGGAGGCGCCCGACCTCCTCGGCCCGCCCCTCGTGCTCCGCGCCGCTGCCGATGACCGAGACCTGGAGCACGGCGCGGATGCTAAGACACGAAGGTGGCGAGGCGGGATGCGCGGAGCGGCGTGCTGGTGCTCGGCGGCGGGTTCGCCGGCGCGTACGTCGCGCGGCTACTCGGAAAGCGCGGCGCGACGATCGTCTCCCGCGAGAACTTCATGCTCTACACGCCGCTCCTTCCGGAGGCCGCGTCGGGGACGCTGGAGCCGCGGCACTGCGTCGTCCCGCTGCGTGTGATGTGCCCCGACGCGGAGCTCGTGCTCGGCGACGCGACCTCGGTCGACCTCGACGCCCGGACGGCCGAGGTCGAGACGGAGGCGGGCCCGCAGACGATCGCGTGGCAAGAGCTCGTCCTCGCGCTCGGCGCAGTCCCGCGCACGCTCCCGATCCCCGGGCTCGCGGAGCACGGCCACTCGTTCAAGTCGCTCGCCGACGCGATCGACCTCCGCAACCTGGTCCTGCAGCGGCTGGAGACGGCGGATGCCGAGCTCGACGCGGCCGAGCGCGCACGCTGGCTGACGTTCGTCTTCGTCGGCGCCGGCTACGCGGGCGTCGAGGCGCTCGCGGAGCTCTCCGACCTCGTCGAGGACGCGCTCCGCTGGTACCCGCGGCTGCGAGACGTGCCGCGCCGCTGGGTGCTCGTGGACGCCGCGCCG
>JAFAIV010000404.1 GCA_019236545.1 Actinomycetota bacterium
AGGCCGCCGGTCGGTGCGAGGAACTTCGGGGCCAGAGTGGTCGGCATGGCGGTAACCTCCAGAGATATATTTGCGCGGCGCAATTATTCTCCCACGAAGTATTTGACTATGTCAAGTAAACTCCCGCCAGAGCCCGACCCGTTCACGCCTGCCGAGTTCGCCGCGTGGCGCGGGTTGCTGCGGTTGCGCGAGACGGTCATCCGCGCCGTCGACGAGCGGCTCCGGACGGAGCACGGGCTCTCGATCGACGACTACGGGATCCTGATCACGCTCGTCGGGCAGCCGGACGGCCGCCTCCGGATGAGCCAGCTCGGGGAGCGGCGGATGCTGACGCCGAGCGGGATCACGCGCGCGGTCATGCGGCTCGAGGAGCGCGGCCTCGTCAGTCGCGAGCAGGACCCGAGCGACGGCCGGGCCTTCTTCGCCTCGTTGACGCCGGACGGGCTCGCCGCGCTGCGCCGCGCGCAGCGCTCGCACCACGCGACCGTCCGCGAGCTCTACCTCGGCCGGCTCGACGAGGACGACCTCGCCAGGCTCGGCGGGCTGTTCGAGAAGGCCGTTCCGGGCGTCGTCAGCTCGGCCGAGTGGCCGCCGCCTCCGCCGCGCTGATCGCCTCCACGAGCCACGCCGGCACGCGCGCCGGCCGCAGCGTCTCCGCGTCGACGCAGGCGTGCGCCGTCCACCCGTCCGCGACGATCTCCTCCCCGCGGGCGATCTCGTACTCGTACCGGAAGCGGGCGCCGCGGACGTCGCCGCAGCGCGTCCGGATCTCCAGCTCGTCGTCGAAGCGCACGGGGACGCGGTAGCGGCAGTGCGACTCGAGCACGACCGCCTCGACGCCGCGGTCGCGCAGCGCCTGGTAGCCGCCCGCGAACGCGCGCAGGTACTCGACGCGCGCGACCTCGAACCAGACGAGGTAGGCCGCGTTGTGCGCGATCCCCTGCGCGTCCGTGTCCGCGAAGCGCACGCGCACGCGGGTCGAGAACGTGAAGCCGTCCACGCCGTCAGTATCTCGACATGTCGGTCGAGCGTCTCGCGGAGCTGCTCGTGGAGCGGCAGCCGTGCGTCGTCCTCACGGGCGCGGGGATCTCGACCGAGAGCGGCATCCCGGACTTCCGCTCGCCGACCGGGATCTGGCGGCAGTTCGACCCCGCCGAGGTCGCCACCATCGACGCCTTCCTGGCGAATCCGGAGAAGGTCTGGGAGTTCTACGGCGCCCGGCTCGGGCTGCTCGCCGACGTCGAGCCGAACGACGGCCACCGCACGCTCGCCGACCTCGAGGCGCGCGGGCTCGTCCTCGCCGTCGTCACCCAGAACGTCGACGGCCTGCACCGGAAGGCGGGGACGAGGGAGATCGTCGAGGTGCACGGCTCGCTGGCGAACGCCGTCTGCCTCGAGGACGGGACGCGGGTGCCCGCCGACGAGGTCGAGCTGCCGGTGCCGCGCTGCCCGCGCTGCGGCAGCGTCCTCAAGCCGGGAGTCGTCATGTTCGGCGAGTACCTCCCCGAGGAGGCGCTCGAGAAGGCCCGGCGACTCGCGCGCGACGCGGGGCTGCTGCTCGTCGTCGGCTCCTCGCTCGAGGTCTATCCGATCGCGGCCCTGCCCGAGGAGACGCTGGCATTCGGCGGCGCGGTCGCGATCGTCAACCGCGGCTCCACCTCATGGGACGGGCAGGCGGAGGTCGTGGTCGACGCCGGCGCGGGCGAGACGCTGCGTCGGCTCGCCGAGCTCGTCGCCTAGCGGCGGCCGCCCGGGCTCGGGTGCCACGGGAGCGACGCGGCGAAGATCGCCTCCCGCAGCCTCCCGGAGAGAGGCGCGATCGCGAGCGCGAACACCGGCACGACGCGGCTGCCCGCGAACGATGCCGCGACGTAGTCGCCGAGCATCCGACCCTGGTCCGTCTCGGCGAGCCAGTCGTCCTGCATCGCCTCCGCGTCGAGCCGCTGCGGCGCGCTCCAGCCGGTCCCGCCCGTGCCGGAGCTGACGAACGCCTCGTGGAGCAGGCAGGTGCCGCCGGCCGTGCAGCTGCCGTCCGGCTCGTAGGTGTAGACGAGCCCGAGCCGCCCCGGCTGCGTCTGCGAGGCCGCGATCGCCGGCAGGAACGTCGTGCGCGCGGGCGAGGTCGGCACCTGCGCGGGCGGCGTCCACGAGAGACCGTCGGTCGACGTGGTCAGGACGAGGTCGTTGCCGGTGCAGCCGGCGCGGAAGCGGCAGTCGTCCCAGACGGCGTAGAGCTTCCCGGCGGCGTCCTCCGCGACCGACGGCAGCGAGATCGCGCGCATCGGACCGGACGGCGCCGCCTGGAAGGTCGCCACCGTGACGCGGGTGTACGTCTGGCCGCCGTCGACGGAGACGAGGGAGTCGATCGCGCCGCTGAGGCCCTGCTCGCCGTTGTAGTCGCCGGCGACGACCACGAGCGTCCCGTTCGGGAGGACGAGCGGCTGCGTCCCCACGAGGATCGCGGACGCCCGAGCGGGCGCCGACCACGTCGCGCCACCGTCGTCGCTCCAGCTGACGAGTGTCTGGTTGTTCGCGTCGTCGCTGAACGCGTCGTAGCAGCGGCCGCGGTGCGGGCTCGCGGGCTGGTTGTCGCAGACGATCCAGTCCTTGTCGAGGACGGGTCCGGTCGCGGCGACGACCGGAGTCGACCAGACCTGCCCGTCCGCCGAGCGCGCGACGAGGACGTGCGAGGTCTTCGCCTCGAGCGTCAGCGTCGCGATCAGCCAGACGCCGTGGACGGCGTCGTACGCGACGGTCGGGTCCGAGGCGGAGACCTCCTGCCCCGGCGGCGAGGAGTCCGCCGTGATCCCGGGCAGGACGCCGCGCTTCCACGTCCGCCCGGCGTCGGTCGAGGTCGCCCAGCCGATCGCGGCCGACGCGCCCGAGGCGATCCGGCCGAGCTGGAACGCGGCGACGACCGTCGAGCCCCACGCGAAGCTGTCCGGCTCGACCGCGGTCTCGTGCTGGGCGCGGACGTCCGTCGTCGTGTCGACGGAGAGCCGCCGTGAGACGACCTCGCAGTCGGGCGCGACCTGGTCCTGCTGGTCGGCCGTGACGACGTCGGTGCCGGCGCCGCAGTGGACGATCTGCTTGCCGCCCCAGGCGACCTGGAGGAAGTCGTTTGCAGCCGTGCCGCGGATGCCCGTCGACGCGGCGGCCGGGACGGCGACCGCGAGCAGCGCGAGCAGGGGGAGAAGGCGCCGCATCGCGCGCGCCAGCGTACCGCCCTCCGCCGTTACGCCGCGATCGCGCGCTTGAGGCGCCGCTCGTCGAGCACCTGGGCGCACGTCCTGCAGCGGGTGCGCTCGAGCTCGTACGGGACGCCGTCGCGCTGCACGAGCACGTGCTCGCGGACGGTGCGGTGGCGGTGCGGGAGAACCCTGAGCCGCAGGGTGTTCACGTGCGCACCGTAGACCCTGCCGCTGCCACGACGCTGCCCCCGACGGGGTATTTCTCCGAGCCGCCACGCAGCCGCAACCGCGGCGCAACATCGTTAATGTCCCGGCGATGGCCGGAACGCGCAGAGACCTCCTCGGACGGCTCGCCGACCTCAGCGAGGCCGCGATCCAGCGCGTCGGCGACGTGCCGGGCGGCGACCGCGTCTTCGGCGCGCTCACGTCGATGCGCGACCAGCTCTCCGAGCTCCAGAAGCGCGTCCGCGGGCTCGAGGAGCTCGACCGTCGCCTCGCCGCGCTCGAGAAGAAGGTCGAGAAGCTCTCGAAGCAGGCCTCCGCGCCCGCGCCCTCGCGCCGCGCCCCCGCGCGCGCCCCGAAGAAGCCCAGCTAGCCCGGGACGCGGACCCGCACCGCCGCGGGCACGACCTCGAACCGCGCCGGCGTCGTCCCGATCTGCTCGCCGTCGAGCTCGATCGGCAGCCGCTCGTCCGCGTCGACGGCGACCGTCCGCGAGCGCAGCAGCTCGACCTTCGGGTGGCGGAGGTAGCGGCCGCTGTAGAGCTTCGGCGAGGTCGTGACGAAGTCCGGCTTCGAGATGTCGCCGATCACGACGACGTCGAAGAGGCCGTCGTCCGGCTCCGCCTCCGGCGCGAGCTTCATCGCGCCGCCATGGAAGCGCCCGTTGGCGACGATCACGTCGTGCATGCGCCCCTCGCGGCGCACGCCCTCGTCGAGCTCGACCCGGACGACGCTGTTCTCCCACTCGAGGAAGACGCGGACGAGCGCGTAGTAGAAGGTCGCGCGGCCGCCGGCGACCTTCGACATCCCGTTGACGCGGCGCGCGACCGCCGCGCTCATCCCGACGCTGCCGACGTTGCCGTAGAAGCGCTCGGCCTCGGCGCCGTCCCAGGTGCGGTACGAGACGCGGCCGACGTCGACCGGTCGCGGGCTCCCGTCGCGCGCGACGACGACCGCGTCGTCGAACTTCGTCGGGATCCCGTGCGTGCGGACGAAGTCCATCCCGGTCCCGAGCGGGATCGTCGCGAGATCGGCGTCGCCGCCCGCGCGGACGAGGCCGTTGACGACCTCGTTCAGCGTCCCGTCGCCGCCGACCGCGACGACGAGCCCGGCGCCGCCGCGGGAGGCCTGCTCCGCGAGCTCGATCAGGTGACCCGGCCGCTCGGAGAAGAGCGTCTCGCCCTCGAGCCCGAGGTGCGACGCCCGGTTCGCGAGCGACGGCCAGCGCTTCCCTGTGACGCCGTTGTCCGACGCCGGGTTGACGAGGAAGACGGTTGGCCCGGAGCTAGTCGTCGCCGTGGTCGTCCGCGGTGACCGTCGCGAGCGCGACCCGCGTCATCCGGTCGACGGCGGCCCGCAGCTCCTCGTCGCTGATCCGCGTGAAGACGCCCTCGACGACGATGTCCGAGACCGTGAGCAGGCAGCCGGCCTGGACGCCCGCGACCTTGCCGATCCCGCCGAGCGCCGCGACCGTGAACAGCGCGGAAGCCTCCATCTCCACGGCGAGGACGCCGCGCGCCGACCAGCGCTCGTACTGGCCCTCGATCGGGTTGTAGAAGACGTCGCTCGAGACGATCGGGCCGACGTGCATCGACTGGCCGATCTCCTTCGCCGCGTGCACGGCGCCGTGGATCATCGACCAGGACGCGGTCGGGCAGTGCGGCTCGTTCCCGACGAGGTGCATCGCGGTCGAGTCGGCCGGGACGGCGGTGAGGGCGACGATCAGGTCGCCGAGCTTGTGGTGGGCCTGCAGGCCGCCGCAGGTGCCGACGCGCATCAGCTTGCGGCAGCCGAGCTGGATCAGCTCCTCGAAGACGATCGACGCGCCGGGGCAGCCCATGCCCGTGCCCTGGACGGAGACCCGCTTCCCTTCCCAGGTGCCGGTGAAGCCGAGCAGGCCGCGCTCGGAGTTGTATTGCTCGACGTTCTCGAGGTAGGTCTCGGCGATGTACTTGGCCCGGAGCGGGTCGCCCGGGAGGAGGACGGCCTCGGCCACCTGGCCGGGCTCTGCGCGAACGTGGATTGGCATGGCGGGAGAGCCTACAGTCCTCCCGATGACGGACCGCGGCGTGATCGCTCCGACGCGCGAGCAGATCCTCGACTTCTGCGCGCGCGAGCCGGTCGAGCGCGTCTTCCTCGAGGACATCGCCCGCCGCGGGCTCGGCCGCTTCTCCGCGCTCGCCGGCGACGACGGGCGGCTGAGGGCGCTGTGCCACGTCGGCGCGAACGTCGTGCCGTCCGGCGCCGGCTGCGCGGCGTTCGCCGACGCCGCGATCCGCGGTCAGGCGCGGATGATCATCGGCGAGGAACGCGCGGTCGACGAGCTCTGGGACGCGGCCGGCGGCCGGCTGCCACGGCCGCGGGACGACCGCCCGGGCCAGCCCGTCTACGCGCTGCGCGAGCCGCCGGAGCCGGGCGACACGGGGCTGCGGCCCGCGCGGCTGTCCGATCTCGACCTGCTCGTGCCCGCGTGCTCGGCGGCGCACCGCGAGGAGATCGGGATCGACCCGCTCGACCGCGACCCGGAGGGCTTCCGCTGGCGGACGCGCGCGCAGATCGAGGAGGGCCGTTCCTGGGTCTGGCTCGAGGACGGCGTCATCCTCTTCAAGGCCGAAGCGTCGGCCTGGACGCCCGCCGCGGTGCAGTTGCAGCAGGTCTGGGTCGACCCGCAGGCCCGCGGCAACGGGTACGCGCGGCGCGCGATGCGCGACCTCTGCCGGCTCCTCCTCGAGCAGGTGCCGTGCGTCTGCCTCTTCGTCCGCCCGGAGAACGACCCCGCGCTGCGGCTCTACGACGCGATCGGGATGCACCGCGAGCTCGTGTACCGCTCGCTCATCTTCTGATTTACGCGCGCCTTACGCGCCGGGTGTTGCCCGCTTACACAACGGGACGATCGTCCGCACGTGAAGCTGCGGCAGCTCCTCACGCTGATCGTCCTGGCGGCGGTCGCGATTCCGCCCTCCGCGACCGCCGCGCCGGGACTGCTGCTCGGCGTCGACGACGACTCGCTCAAGTGGGCCGCCCGGCCCGCGCCGCTGCTGAACGCCTACGCCGAGCTCGGCCTCGGCGCCGTGCGCGTCGCGCTCGACTGGCAGCCGGGGCAGCTCGTGCCGTCCGGGAGCGACCGGGTCGAGATCAACCGCGTCGCCGCCGCCTCGACGCGGATCCGCATCGTCCTCGCCGTCGCCGGCCCGGCCGACCAGCCGCCGCTCGATCCCGCCTCGCGCAGCGCGTACTGCGGCTACGTCGCGAACCTGCTCCGCCGGATGCCGAGCGTCCGCGACGTGGCGATCTGGATGGAGCCGAACTCGTCCGTCTTCTGGCGGCCCCAGGCCGGCGCGCCCGCCGCGTACGAGGCGCTGCTCGCGACGTGCTGGGACGTCCTCCATGCGGCGCGGCCCGGGGTGAACGTGATCGCCTCCAGCGCGCCGCACGCGAAGCCGGCGGAGTGGTACGCCGCGCTCGGCGCCGCCTACCGCGCAAGCGGCCGGACGCTCCCGATCTTCGACACCGTCGGCCACAACGCCTACCCGCAGAGCTCGTCCGAGGCGCCCGACGCGCCGCACGCCAAAGGCCCGATCGACGAGGGCGACCTCGGCCGTCTGCTCGGCGCGCTCTCGGCCGCGTTCGCCGGCACCGCCCAGCCGCTCCCTGGCCACGACGGCGTCAGCGTCTGGTACCTCGAGGACGGCTTCCAGAGCACGCCGCCGCCGGGCCTCGGCGGCTACTCGGGGACGGAGAACGAGCGCCACCCGGTCTCGGAGGAGGAGCAGGCCGCGCTGCTCTCCGCCGCGGTCCGCCTCGCGTACTGCCAGCCCGACGTCGGCGCCTTCTTCAACTTCGAGCTCCGCGACGACCCGTCGCTCTCCGGCTGGCAGTCGGGCCTCCTCCGCGCGGACTGGACGCTGAAGCCCGCCTATACCGCATATCTCGACGCGATCCGGGCCGCGGTCACCGGTGCGATCTCCTGCGCACCGCGCTAGCCTCGGCCGGTGGAGAGGCTGCTGCTCGCCCGGCATGCGGAGTCGGCGTACAGCGCGCGCGGCATCGTCAACGGCGACCCGACCGTCAACGTCGGGCTGACGCCGAAGGGGGAGCAGCAGGCGCTCGAGCTGCAGCGAGAGCTCGCCGACGAGCCGCTCGACCTCTGCGTCGTCAGCTCGTTCCCGCGTTGCAACCGCACGGCAGAGATCGTCCTCTTCGGCCGCGAGGTCTGGATCGTCGAGATGAAGGACTTCGACGAGCCCCGCTACGGCCGCCTCTTCGAGGGGCGCGAGCTCGAGCTGTATCAGAAGTGGGCCTGGACGAAAGGGTCGCGCGACGAGCCGAGCGAGGGGGAGTCCCGGCTCTCCGCGATCGACCGCTACTCGCGGGCCTACCACGACCTCCTGCACCGTCCCGGCGGGACGATCCTCGCCGTCGTCCACGCGCTGCCGATCGCATACCTCATGCTCGCGCTGAAGGGCGAGCCGCCGCGGCAGCGTGTCGACCTTCCCGTCGAGTACGCGAAGCCGATCACCGTCCTCCCCGAGGACCTCGCGCGCGCGCTCAAGGTGATCGACCGCTGGCGTGCCGCGCCGGACTGGTGAGATGCGCGCCCGCGTCGAGGCCTTCATCCGCGAGCACGACCTGATCCCGCCCGGCGGCGAGGTGACCTGCCTCGTCTCCGGCGGCGCCGACTCGACCGCGCTCTGGCACGTCCTCCGCGAGCTCGGCTACCGCACCTCCGCCCTGCACGTGAACCACCGGCTGCGCGGCGCCGACTCCGACGACGACGCGCGGTTCTGCGCCGAGACGCTCGGAGCTGAGGTCGTCGAGCGCGACGGCCGCGGGCTGAGCGAGGCGGCGCTCCGCGAGCAGCGCTACGCCGTCGCCGCCGACCGGCTCCGCGCCACCGGCCACACCGCGAGCGACCAGGTCGAGACGATCCTCTACCGGCTCGTCTCGCGCGGCGCGGCGACCGGGATGGCGCCGCGCCGCGAGGACGGCGTCGTCCACCCGCTCCTGCCGGTCTGGCGCGAGGAGACGGAGGCGTACTGCCGCGAGCACGGCCTCGCCTTCCGGGTCGACGCGACGAACCCCGACACGAAGCGCGGCCTGATCCGCGACCGGATCCTGCCGCTCCTCCGCG
>JAFAIV010000033.1 GCA_019236545.1 Actinomycetota bacterium
GTCCGGCAGAACGTCCGGACGCTGCTCCACGCGCTCGACGGCTCCGAGCTGTGGGCCGTCGTCAAGGCCGACGGTTACGGCCACGGGGCGAGCGACATCGCCGGCGCGGCCCTCGGCGCGGGCGCGACCGCGCTCTGCGTCGCCAGCGTCGGCGAGGGGCTGGCTCTCCGCCGCGACTTCGGCGGCGCGCGGATCGTCGTCATGGGGCCGGCGACGACCAACCGCGATGTCGCGCACGCGCGCGACGCCGGCCTCGAGCTCGTCGTCTCCGACACGGACATCCCGCCCGGCGTTCGCGTCCACCTGAAGCTCGACACCGGCATGGGACGCTGGGGGCTCTCGGAGCTTCCCGTGCCGCCGGTGGAGGTCGTCGGCCTGATGAGCCACCTCGCCACGGCCGACACCGACTCCGCCTATGCGGACTGGCAGATCGAGCGGTTCCGCCAGGCGACGCAGGGCTTCTCCCACCTGACGCGCCACATCGCCAACAGTGCCGCGGCGCTCCGCTACCCCGCCGCGCGCTTCGACGCCTCCCGCTGCGGCATCGCGCTCTACGGGCTCTCTCCGTTCGGCACCGACCCGGTCGAGGACGGCCTCGTGCCCGTGCTCACCTGGTCGAGCCACCTGGCGCAGGTGAAGCTCCTCCAGCCGGGCCACAGCACCGGCTACGGCCGACGCTTCGTCGCCGAGCAGCCGACGTGGATCGGGATCGTCCCGGTCGGCTACGCGGATGGCTTTCGCCGCGACCTGACCGGGACGGAGGTGCGCGTCGGCGGGGACCTCCGTCGCGTGGTCGGGACGGTCTCGATGGACGCGTTCGCCGTCGAGCTGGAGGCGGCGATGCCGGTCGGGACGCCTGTGACGATCCTCGGTCGCGGCATGCTCGCCGAGCGGCACGCCGAGGTGGCGGGCACCATCACGTACGAGCTCGTGACCGGGATCAACAGCGACCCGACACGCGCGCGTCGGATCGTCGTCGATGGCTGACGACCGCTTCGCCCGCACCGCCGACCGCATGGCCGCCCTGCAGGACTCCCGTGCTGCCGCGCTCGCGGAGCAGGTGCGCGGCTTCGTCCTCCCGCGCGGGGACGAGCGCACGCTGGACGTGGGCACCGGCGCGGGCGCGCTCGCGCTCGCCCTCGCGCCGTACGTCCGCGAGGTCGTCGGCATCGACCCGACCCCGGAGCTGCTCGCGCTCGCCCGCGAGCGCGCCGGCGCTGCGGACAACGTGCAGTTCGTCGAGGGCGACGGACGCGAGCTCCCGTTCCCGGACTTCTCGTTCGACCTCGTCGGGACGCTCCGCACGCTCCATCACGTGCGGCGGCCGGAGCTGCTCGTCGCCGAGCTCGCGCGCGTGACCGGTCTCGGCGGGCACGTCCTCGTCGTCGACCAGCTCGCGCCCGCCGACCCGCTCGCCGCGATCGAGGTCGACCGCTTCGAGCGCGCCCGCGACCCGAGCCACGAGCGGCTCCTTTCGGAGGCCGACCTGCGCCAGCTCTTCGAGGCGAACCGGCTCGCCCTCCTCCGGGAGCGGCGCGTCGACGAGCGCCGGGACCTCGACGCGTACCTCGAGCTCGCCGGCTGCGAGGGGGAGGACGCCGACCGCGTGCGGAGGATGGCGCCGCACGGCCCGGACGCCGTGAACGTGACGCTCGGCTGGTACCTGCTCGAGCGCCGCTAGACGGCGGCGGCCTGCTCGAGGTGCGAGAACGCCTCGGCGAGCTGCCGGCGCTCCGTCTGGAGCTCCGTGAACGACCGGTGGAGGCGCCGCTCGCCCTCCTCGGTCAGGCGCAGGTGCGCGACGCGGGCGTCCCGCTGCGACTGCTCGCGCGCGACCAGCCCGGCGTCCTCGGCGCGGCGGACGAGCTCCGTGACCGTGCTCTGTGCGAGCTGGAGCCGCTCGGAGAGCTCGGTCACCGTCGACTGCTCGTCGCCGCCGGGCGAGCCCTTGATCATCAACAGCAAGAGGTAGCGCTGCGGAGTCAGACCCGAGCCGCGGGCGACCCGCTCGCTCCGGCGCATGAACTGGCGCAGCGCGGCGCGGAACTCCGCAACCGCGATGACGTCGTCGACGGTCGGCCCATGGCTCATCGTCCCCCGATTCTAGGGCGGGCGCGGCGGCTTGCAAGCGCCCGCGCCAGGAGATTCGGGAACAGCGCCTGCACCCAGCCGGCGGGCGCGTAGAACCAGGGAACGGTGGTCTCGCCGCTGCCGCGGTCGAGCGAGTGGAGGATGTGATCGGCGACCTGATCGGCCGTCAGCACGATCCGCCGGACCGGCGCGGGGAGGTGCCCCTGCGGGAAGCTCTCGGTCTCCGCGTAGCCGGGCTTGACGGTGTGGACGCGGATCCCGAGTGGCCGCAGCTCCGCGGCGGTCGTGCGCGAGAAGGCGAGCTGGGCGTGCTTCGACGCGGAGTACGGGCCGATCGCGACGACGCCCGCGACTGAGACGACGTTGACGACGTCCGACGGCGCGCCGGCCTGCAGGCCGGGCAGGAACGCGCGCAGGCACCAGACGGAGCCGAGGTAGTTGATCCGGACGGCCGCCTCGATCCGCTCGGGCTCGGCGTCGAGGAACCCGGCGCGGGCGGGGACGCCGGCGTTGTTCACGAGCAGGTGGACCGCCGGATGCCGCTCCAGGACGCGCGCGGCGACGGCGTCCACCGCGGCGAGGTCGGCGACGTCGCAGACCTCCCATTCGGCGCCGATCTCCTCCGCCAGCGCGCGGAGCCGGTCCTCGCGCCGGGCGAGGAGGACGCACGTCCAGCCGCGGGCCGCGAGCTTGCGGGCGAGCGACTCGCCGAACCCCGACGAGGCGCCCGTGACGACGGCGACCTTCACGAGCGACAGGCTCGCACCGGGACGCGCGCGGTCGCATCGTGGTTCTCCCGGTCGCGCGCGACCGCCTCCAGCACGGTCCCGTGCGGCCGCCAGGGCGCCGCCCAGAGCCCGGCGCCGACCTTCCGCGCGGTCGCGAGCGGCTTGCCGTCGAGAAGGAAGCGCACCGACGCGATCTCACGCGGTGAGCTTGCGGCGACGAACAGGTGCGAGCCGCAGGAGAGCCAGTCCACGGCCGGCCCGGCGAGGATCCGGATCGGGACGTTCGCGGTGCGCGTGTTCGGCTTGATGTCGTTCCCTGTGGTCTCGACGTTCTTCGACTCCTGGTAGTCCGAGGAGACGAGGTGCAGGTGGAGGACGCCCTTCCGCAGCGCGGGCATCCCCTCCGGCAGCGGAACGGTCGCGATCCCGGTGACCGGGTCGTACGCCCCGATGCCGACGGTCTCGCCGAGGTAGCTGACCTGGACGGTGTAGGGGTCGACGCCGGACTGCGAGTCGAGCGTCTTCAGGACGAGCGTCGGCCGTCCGGTCGAGACGGTCGTCGTCAGCAGCCGCAGCGACGGCGGCGTGACGTCGTTCACCCAGGAGCGCAGCTCGTAGCGGCCGGCGAGGAGCTTCCCGGTGAAGCGGTCGCGCGGCGAGTCGACGGACACGTAGAACGTCCCCGGGCTCGGGAACGATGCGCCGGCGGCGCCGACGTCGACGAGGTAGTCCGGCGTGAGCTCGTTCACGTCGACCGGCGTGCCCGCGTCGCCTTGCACCGTGCTCTCGTCCTTCGCACCGAGGTAGAACGGGTCGATCTTGACCCCGGGGACGCGCCGGACGAGGGAGACGCCGGCGTTCACGAGCTTGCCGGTCAGCGTCGTCGAGTAGACGACCTCGGCGCCGTCCTCCTGCATCGGCGGCTGGTCGGGCGCGTTGCCGAACGGTGCGATGGGGTAGCGGTAGGCGGAGACGCGGTTGGTGCCTGTGCGTGTGTCGCCCGAGACGGGTGGGCGCAGCGGCAGGACGGGCGCCGCCGCGAGCGCCGGGCGGTCGACGTAGAGGAGGTAGGGGATGCGGCGGGTCGCTCCGCCCTGGCGGAGGACGAGGAAGCCGTAGCCCTCGCCCTGCGCGGCGCCCGTCGCGACGCTCGCGGTGACGGCGATGTCGGCCTCGCCGCCTGGCGGCACGACGACCGTCGCCGGCGCGTCGACCGAGGCTCCACTCGGCGCCGTCTGCGACGCCACCGTCAACGTCCACGTCCCGGCGCCGCCGCTCGCGTCGCTCACACGCACGATCAGCTGCCGGCTCGCGCCCGGCGCGAGGTTCTCGAACGAGAGCGAGGCCGGGTCGGTGAAGACGAGCGGGCTCGCGGCGGCTGGAACGGAGACGAGGCCGCCGCCCTCGAGCGGAACCGCCGCCTCCTGCGTCCGCGCCGTGTCCCCCCAGGCGGGGCCGGCAGTCGAGACGAGCGCCGACTTGATCTCCGCGGGCGTCCACGACGGGTGGAGCTGGAGGAGCAGCGCGGCCGCGCCGCTGACGTGCGGCGTCGCCATCGAGGTGCCGTCGAAGACCGCGAAGCGCGAGCTGTCCACGTTCCCGAGCGTCGAGGAGAGGATCTGCCCGCCGGGCGCGCTCACGTCCGGCTTGAGCGCGTGCGTGAACGCCGTCGGCCCGGAGGAGGAGAAGTCGGTGACGACGCCGCTGCGGCCCGTGTTCAGCTCGAGCGGGTCGGTGCCCACCTGGACGGTCGTCCGGCCGCCGCTGCCGGACATGAACGCGCGCAGGTTGGCCCCGTCGAGGTTCGCGATCATCGCCGACGGGATCGCCAGCTGGATCGGGACCGGCTCGGCCTCACCCTGGCGGTTGTCGATCAGGATCAGGCCGAGCGCGCCGGCTGCCTTCGCCTGCTCGGCCTTCGTCGCGAGCGGGCAGATCCCGCGCAGCGCCAGCGCGATCTTCCCGTCGAGCGAGTGCGGCGGCAGCGTCCCCTTCGACGAGGCGAGGTCTCCGGGCGGCCCGCAGAGGCGCTCGGCCACCGGCTTGCCGTCCGTGCCCTCCAGCGTGGACACGTCGACGAGCGTCTGGGCGCTGTCCTGCCACGCGGGCGGGATCACCGTCCCGCTGGCGATCTGGAACGGGATGCCCTGCAGCGACGCGGGCGCCCCCGCCGCGGTCACCTTGAGCGGCGGCGCGAAGACGTGCGAGTTCGAGACGGCCGCGACGGTGATCGCGTCCGGCGCCGTCCCCGGCGAGCCGACCGTCCCGTTGCCGAGGTCGTCGCGGTCGTTCCCGGCGGCGATGACCGGCACCACGCCCGCGGCCACGACGTTGTGGACGGCGGCGATGAGCGCGTCGTTCGCCGGGTCGGTCTCGGAGCCGCCGCCCGAGAAGTTGATCACGTCCATCCCATCCGTCACGGCGGACTCGAATGCCGCGACGATCTCCGGCGTGTTGGCGACGTTCCCGATCGGCGTCGGGATCGTGAAGACGCGGTAGTTGCCGAGCCACGCCTTCGGCGCGACGCCGGTGAGGCCGGTCACCTGCGGGTGGTCGTTCCCCTGCGGCGCCGTCGTCCCGGCGATGCCCGCGGCGATGCCGGCGACGTGCGTGCCGTGGAACGAGGTCTGCGGGTCGATCGGGAGGCTGCCGGCCCTGCCGGCGTTCGGGCCGGGGAAGACGCGCGCGACGATGACCTTCGGCGTCGTGTACGTGCTGTCGCCCTTCGGGAATCCGGCGGGGTACGCGAAGCCCTTCGGGTCGAAGAACGGGTTCGTCTGGTCGATCCCGTCGTCGACGACGGCGATCTTCTCGCCGGTGCCGTC
>JAFAIV010000091.1 GCA_019236545.1 Actinomycetota bacterium
GCTCGACTACGCGACCTTCGAGGGCGAGATCCCGAAGGGCAACTACGGCGCCGGCACCGTCGAGATCTGGGACCATGGGACCTACGAGCTCGTCGAGGAGAAGCGCGACGGCGGCCTGACCGTCCGGCTGCACGGCGAGCGGCTCGACGGGACGTGGACGCTCGTCCCCGCGCACCTTTCCGGCGACCCGAAGAACTGGCTGATCCTCCGCAAGAAGGACGAGACCGCTCCGGCCGCCGGGCCGCGCCGCGAGTACGGGCCGATGCTGGCGACGCTCAGCGACGACCTGCCGACCGGCGACGGCTGGACGTTCGAGCCGAAGTGGGACGGGTACCGCGCGCTCGGCTACGTCCGCGGCGGCGACGCCAAGCTCGTCTCTCGCAACCGCAACGACCTCACGACGCGGTTCCAGCCGGTCGCGAAGGAGCTCGTGAAGGCGCTCCGCTCGCCGGACGCGGTCGTCGACGGCGAGGTCGTGGCGCTCGACGAGACGGGGCGGCCGAGCTTCTCCGCGATGCAGCAGGGGAGCACGCGCCTCGCGTACGAGGTGTTCGACCTGCTCGAGCTCGACGGCGAGCCGCTCGTCGGCCTGCCGCTCTCGGAGCGGCGCGCGCGCCTGGAGAGGCTCCTCGCGCCCAGCCCGGTCGTCCAGCTCTCCGGCTCGTTCGACGACGGCGAGGCCCTGCTCGAGGCGGCGCGGGAGCAGCAGCTCGAGGGCGTGATGGCCAAGCGGCTCGCCTCGCGCTACGTCGAGGGCAAGCGGACGAAGGACTGGCTGAAGATCAAGACGCACGGCCGCCAGGAGTTCGTGATCTGCGGCTGGACGAAGGGCCAGGGGCGGCGCAGCGGCCGCTTCGGCTCGCTCGTCCTCGGCGTCCAGCGCGGGGGCGGCTGGGAGTGGGTCGGAAACGTCGGCACCGGCTTCACGGAGAGCGCCATCGACGACCTGCTCGCGAAGCTCGAGCCGCTGCGCCGCGACGAGTCGCCGTTCGCCGCGGTCCCGAAGATGCCGAAGGTGAAGAAGGGCGACGTCGTCTGGGTCGAGCCGCGACTCGTCTGCGAGGTCGCGTTCGCCGAGTGGACGCACGACGGCCACCTGCGCGCGCCGTCGTTCCAGGGACTGCGCGACGACAAGCCGGCGGCGGAGGTGCGGCGCGAGCGGCCGGCCGAGGCGGAGGAGGGCCGGGTCAAGCTCACCAACCTCGACAAGCCGTTCTGGGCGGACGAGGGGATCACGAAGGGCGACCTGATCGACTACTACCGAGCGGTGGCGCCCGTCCTCGTCCCGCACCTGCGCGGGCGGCCGTTCACGATGCGCCGCTACCCCGACGGCGCGTACGGCAAGGCGTTCTTCCAGAAGGACGCGCCGTCGCACATGCCGGACTGGATCCCGCGCTTCCACGTCCAGGTCTCGACGCGCGAGTCGCCGCCGCGGAAGCGCTGGATCGACGCGCCGATCGTGAACGACGAGAACGCGCTGCTCTGGATGGTCAACATGGGCTGCATCGACTTGAACACGTGGTACTCGCGGGTCGACAAGGCCGACCGGCCGGACTGGGTGCTCTTCGATCTCGACCCGTCCCCCGATGTCGGCTTCCCCGAGACGGTGCAGGTCGCGCTCCTCGTGAAGCAGGCGCTCGACGCGCTCGGGCTCGTCGGCTTCCCGAAGACGAGCAGCGCCGACGGGATGCACATCCTCGTCCCGCTCGAGCGGCGGCACACGTACGCGGAGACGCGCGAGTTCTCGGAGATCGTCGCCGGGGCGATCGCGCGGACGAACCCCGGGCTGGCGACGACGCAGTGGTCGAAGGCGAAGCGCCGCGGCGTCCTCATCGACGCGAACCAGAACGGTGAGGGCAAGACGATCGCGTCGGCGTACTCGGTGCGCCCGCGCCCGGGGGCGCCCGTCTCGACGCCGCTGCGCTGGGACGAGGTGAACGAGTCGCTCGACCCGAGCGCGTTCACGATGGACGTCGTCCTCGAGCGCGTCCGCCGCCACGGCGACCTCTTCGAGGGCGTCCTGACGACGCGGCAGCAGCTCGGGAAGGCGCTGCGGGCGCTGCGCTAGCCGAGCTTCTGCGGGTGACCGAGCTGGCCGAGCTCGACGACGTCGCGTCGGAAGAAGAGCGACACCGTCCAGTCGACGACGACGCGAAGCTTCCGCGACCAGAGCGGGAGCTGGTACAGGTGGTACGTCCGCGTCACCCACCAGCCGGCGAAGCCGCGGAGGCGCAGGCCGAGGACGTCGGCGATCCCCTTGTGGCGGCCGAGCGTGGCGACCTGGCCGAGCATCCGGTAGCCGTAGGGCGCGGGCGTCCCCTGGAGGTTCTTCGCGAGCCGCCGCGCCTGGCGGAGTGCGTGCTGGCAGGTCGGCGGGTCGGGCCGGTCGCTGCGCGTGTTCGGGACGCGCGCGCAGTCGCCGAGCGCCCAGACGTGCTCGTGCCCGCGCACGCGGAGCAGCTCGTCCGCCTCGACGCGCCCGCGGTCGTCGAGCGGGAGGCCCCAGTCGCGCAGGAGGGGGCTCGCCGCGACGCCCGCCGTCCAGACGAGCGTCCGGGTCGGGATCCTCGTTCCGTCGCCGAGCACCGCTTCGTCCTCGCTCAGCGATTCGAGCGTCGTGCCGGTGCGCAGCTCGATCCCGCGGCCGCCGAGCTCGCGCGCCGCGTACTCGCCGAGCCGCGACGGGATCTCCGGGAGGATGCGCGGCGCGGCGTCCACGAGCACCCAGCGGCGCGGCACGTCTCGCAGCCGCGGGTACCAGCGGAGCGCGTCCTCGACGAGGTCGGAGAGCTCCGCGAGCGCCTCGACGCCCGCGTAGCCGGCGCCGACGAAGACGAACGTCAGCCAGCG
>JAFAIV010000206.1 GCA_019236545.1 Actinomycetota bacterium
CTCGACGGCTACTGGCAGGACATCGGCAACCTCGACCAGTACCGGCAGGCGAACTTCGACGCGCTCGACGAGAAGGTTCAGCTCGAGATCCCGGGGATCCGGATCCGCGGGAACATCTGGCTCGGCGACGGCGTCGACCTCGACAACCTCGACGCGATCGAGGGGCCGACGTACGTCGGCAACTACTGCCGGATCGGCCGCGGCGCCCGCGTCGGCCCGTACACCGTCCTCTCGACGAGCTCGACCGTCCGCGAGCGCGGCCGGGTCGTGCGGTCGATCGTCGACACGTCCACGTACATCGGCCGCAGCGCCGACGTCGAGGGAGCGATCGTCGGGCGCTCGTGCGACCTGCGCGCGCACGTGCGCGTCCACGAAGGCGTCGCGATCGGCGACGAGGTCACCATCGGCGCCGAGAGCGTGATCATGCCGGGCGTCCGGATCTACCCGTTCAAGGAGGTCGAGACCGGCTCGCAGCTCCACGAGAGCCTGATCTGGGAGTCGCGGACGACGACCCGCGTCTTCGGCAAGCAGGGCGTCTCGGGGATGGTCAACGTCGACCTGACCCCGGACGTCGCGGTGCGGCTCGCCGCCGCGCTCGGGACGGCGCTGCCGCGGAACGCGCGCGTCGTCGCCAGCCGCGAGGGGACGCCCGCCTGCCGCCTGATCAAGCGCGCGATGATCTCCGGCCTCTCCTCGACCGGCATCGACGTCGCCGACCTGCGCGTCATCCCGGCCGCGGTCGCGCGCCACCTGCTCAAGGTCGAGGGCTACGACGCCGGCTTCCACGTCGGCCGCAGCGCCGCCGACCCCGAGGTGATCCGCATCCAGTTCTTCGAGCCGCCCGGGATCGAGATGACTGCCTCGATGCAGAAGGAGGTCGAGAAGCACTTCACCCGCGGCGAGCTGCGGCGCGTGGCGGCCGCGGACGTCGGCGTGATCACGTACCCGGCGCGCGTCCGGGAGACGTACGCGAGCGACCTCGTCAGCTCGCTCGACGTCGAGTCGATCCGCGAGCGCCGCTTCCGGATCGTCGTCGACTACGGCTTCTCCGCCGCGTCGTACGTGCTGCCGCTCGTGCTCGGCCCGCTCGGCGTCGAGGTCGTCGCCGCGCACGCGTTCCCGATCGAGGGCGGCGAGGGGGCGCCCGGGCTCGCGGCGTCGATCGGCCAGGCGAAGCGCCTCGTGCCGGCCGTCGGCGCGCACCTCGGGGCCGTCTTCGACCCGGCCGCGGAGCGGCTCTACCTGATCGACGAGCAGGCGCGCGAGATCCCGGTCGAGTCGGCGCTGCTGCTCTACCTGCGCCTGATCAGCTCCAACGGCCGGACCGGGAAGGTCGCGTTCCCCGTGACGGTGACGAGCCAGGTCGACCGGCTGGTGGAGGGCTCGCAGCTCGAGGTCGTGCGCACGCCTGCGTCGCTGCCGGAGCTGACCCGCGGCGCGGCGCAGGACGGCGTCGTCTTCGCCGGCGCGGTCGGCGGCGGCTACGTCTTCCCGGAGTTCCTGCCCGGCTACGACGCCGTCGCCAGCCTCGTGAAGCTGCTCGAGCTCCTCGCGGCCGTCGACAAGCCGGTCTCCGAGCTCATCGCCGAGCTGCCTGCGTCGACGCTCGTCCACTACCAGCTCGCGTGCCCGTGGGGGATGAAGGGCCTCGTCATGCGCGTCCTCAACGAGCGGCTCTCGGGCCGCGACCTCGACCTGACCGACGGGATCAAGGTGATCGACGAGCGCGGCTGGTACCAGGCGCTTCCGGACCCGGACGAGCCGCTGCTCCACCTCTACGCCGAGGGCGAGTCCCGCGAGGCGTCCGAGGAGCTCGCCGGCGAGCTGCGCGGCATGGTCGAGGAGATCCTGCAGGGTGAGCCCGCCGTAGCGCGAAATTAGGGTCCCGGCCCTCCACAAAGGCTAAAGTTCAGGTTCACCCTCACGTCGAAAGGCATTCGATGGAAGCGCTGCCCGACCTCGCCTCGCTGTCCGACGAGGACCTGAAGAAGCAGATCGAGGAGCTCACCCGGGAAGAGCAGGACGTCTCGTTCCGTCGCCGGATCCTGCACGGCAAGATCGACATCCTCCGCGCCGAGCTCGTGGCGCGCCTGCAGCAGACGCAGGGGCGGAGCGTCCTCGAGCAGGTCGACGTCGACTCGCTGACCGAGATCCTCGCCGGCAAGGCGAGCCCGCCCGAGGAATGAGCCACATCTACTGCCCCGAGTGCGGCTTCCAGAACCCGGAGGCCGCGAACTACTGCGCCAAGTGCGGCGCGCTGATCGTGCGCGAGTCCGGCGGCGAGACGACCGAGTCGTTCGCGCTCGAGGACCCGCAGGAGGCGCTCGACGCGCTCGAGGACCTCGGCATCAAGGGCGCCGCGCTCGTCGTCCGCTCCGGCGGTGGCCGCTCGGGCGAGACGTTCGCGCCGGAGGCCGACCGCACGACGATCGGCCGGTCGCCGGAGTGCGGCATCTTCCTCGACGACGTCACCGTCTCCCGCAAGCACGCCGTGCTCGCGAAGGACGGCGAGCGCTGGTCGATCGAGGACCAGGGCAGCCTCAACGGCACCTTCGTGAACCGCGAGCGCGTCGACTCGGCCGTGCTCTCCGACGGCGACGAGATCCAGATCGGCAAGTACCGCTTCACCTTCCTCCAGCGCTGATGGCGACGACCGAGGCCCCATCCCGGCAGCGCCTGCTCACGATCGGGAGCGTCTGCCGTCGCCTGAAGGCCGAGTTCTCCGACATCTCGATCTCGAAGATCCGCTACCTCGAGGACCAGGGCCTGCTCACGCTCCGCCGCACGCAGGGCGGCTACCGGCTCTTCTCCGAGGAGGACGTCGAGCGCCTGGAGACGATCCTGCGCCTGCAGCGCGACGAGTTCCTACCGCTGCGCGTCATCCGCGAGGAGCTCGCGGCGGGCGCGGGGAAGGAGCGCCGCCGCCGCCGCACGGGGCTCGCCGCCCTGGCAGAGGAGGAGCTCGACGCCGACCAGCTCTGCGAGCGCGCCGGCATCACACGCGAGCGCGCGCGCGAGCTCGAGGAGTTCGGCCTGCTGGAGCCACGGATCGAGGGCGCGCACCGCTCGTACGCCGAGACCGACGTCGAGGTCGCAATCGCGTGCGAGACGCTCGCGCGCTTCGGGATCGCGCCGCGGCACCTCCGCGCCTTCCGCTCCGCCGCCGACCGCGAGACCGGGCTGCTCGAGGCGATCGTCGCGCCCGCGCTCCGCTCCCGCAACGCCGAGCGCCACCGCGCCGGCCTCGAGGACCTGCAGGCGCTCGCGGAGACCGCGCAGGCGCTTTCGGAGCTCCTCTTCTGGCGGAACGTGCGTAGACTCGCCGGGTGACCGCGATCGACTACAAGACCAAGGTCCGGGAGGTTCCGGACTTCCCCGAGCCCGGCGTCGGCTTCAAGGACATCTCGCCGCTCCTGCTCGACCCGCACGCGCTGCGGCAGGCCGTGGACGAGCTCGGGGCGTGGACGGCGGAGCGCGGGGCGGACCTCGTCCTCGGCGCCGAGGCGCGCGGCTTCTGGCTCGGCGCGGCGATCGCCTGCGCCGCCGGAACCGGCTTCGTCGCGGCTCGGCGTCCCGGCAAGCTGCCGCCCGAGACCGTCAGTGCGAACTACGCGCTCGAGTACGGCCAGAACACGCTCGAGGTCGCCCGCGGCGCCATCTCGCACGGGGCGAAGGTCGTGATCCACGACGACGTGCTCGCCACCGGCGGCACCGTGAGCGCGATCGCCGGCCTCGTCGAGCAGCTCGGGGGAGAGGTCGTCGGCGTCAACTTCGTGATCGAGCTGAGCTTCCTCG
>JAFAIV010000271.1 GCA_019236545.1 Actinomycetota bacterium
GAGCTGAACGCCGCGACCTCGCGCGAGCACACCGTCCTCTACGCGCGCATCCCCGACCGGCACCTGGAGACCGCGCTGCAGGTGATGACGGACATGGTCTACGCCCCGGCGTTCGTCGAGGTCGACCAGGAGCGGGAGGTCGTCCTCGAGGAGATCGCGATGTACGAGGACACGCCGCAGGAGCAGGTCCACGACCTCTTCTCCGAAGCCGTCTTCGAGGCGCACCCGCTCGGGCGGCCGGTGATCGGCACCGCCGAGGTCATCTCGACCGTCAGCCGCCGCGCGCTCGCGTCGTACCACCGGAGCGCGTACACGCCCGGGAACATCGTCTTCGCCGCAGCCGGCAACGTCGCGCACGACCGGCTCGTCACGCTCCTCCAGCGCTGCGAGCGCCGCAGCGGCGCCGCCACCCGCGGTACGCCCACCGTCCACCGCCCGCTCACGCGCCTCCCGGCCCCGAGCGTCCGCTTCCAGCGGAAGGAGACGGAGCAGTACCACGTCTGCCTCGGCGCGACCGGCATCTCGCGCTCCGACCGGCGGCGCTTCGCGATGTCGCTGCTCGACGGGATCCTGGGCGGCTCGGCGTCGTCGCGGCTGTTCCAGGAGATCCGCGAGAAGCGCGGCATGGCGTACTCGGTCTACAGCTTCGTGTCGCAGTACACGGACACCGGCCTCGTCGGCGTCTACGTCGGCACGCGCGAGGAGAACCTCGCCTCCTGCGTCGAGATCACCGTCGAGCAGATCGGCGAGATCGCGGCCGGGCGGCTGAAGAAGGGCGAGCTCGAGCGTGCGAAGGAGAACCTCAAGGGGCGGATCCTGCTCTCGCTCGAGTCGACGGCGAACCGGATGAGCCGGCTCGGCAAGTCGCTGATCACGGACACCGAGTTGCTGACGCTGGAGCGCGTGATGGCGGAGATCGACGCGGTCGACCGGCAGGAGCTGGCCGACCTCGCGGGCGAGCTGCTCGCGCCGGAGCGGCTCGCCGCGGCCGGCGTCGGCGCGGACGAGAGCGTCTTCCGCCGCGCCGTCGGGCAGGCGAACGAGCGCATGGCGGCCTGATGAGGGTCGCGCTGTTCGGCGCGGACGGGAAGGTGGGCGCCGCGCTCCGGCCCGTGCTCGAGGGCGCCGGCCATGAGGTGCACGGGATCGAGATCGGCGACCCTGCCGAGATCGCAGGCCTGGACGCAGCGGTCGACTTCACGACGCCGGACGCCGCGCCCGGGAACGTCCGCGCCGCGCTCGAGCAGGGCGTCTCCTGCGTCGTCGGCACGACCGGCTGGGACCCGGCGCCGCTCGGGACGCTCGCCGAGGAGCGCGGCCTGCGCCTCTTCGTCGCGCCGAACTTCGCGATCGGGGCGGTCCTGATGATGCGGTTCGCCGCCGAGGCGGCGCGCTGGATGCCGCACGCGGAGATCGTCGAGCTGCACGCAGACACGAAGAAGGACGCGCCGTCGGGTACGGCCAAGGCGACGGCGGCGCTGATGGGAGGCGACCCGCCGATCCACTCCGTGCGGCTTCCGGGCCTCGTCGCGCACCAGGAGGTGATCCTCGGCGGCCAGGGGCAGACGCTGACGATCCGCCACGACACGACCGCCCGCGACGCGTTCGCGCCCGGCGTCCTGCTCGCGCTCGAGAAGCTCGGCGAGCTCCCGACCGGCCTGACCGTGGGCCTCGAGGCGCTGCTGTGAGGCTCGACACGGCGGCGCCGGTGCTGCTCTCGTCGGACCTCGCGCGAACAGCCGCCTGGTACGAGACGATGCTCGGCTTCGAGACCGAGCTCTACGGCAAGCCGCCGAACTTCGGCATCGCCCGCCGCGACGACGCCCGGATCATGTTCGCGCTGACCGACCGCGCGGCCGTGATCGTCCCGAACTGGCGGATCGTGGACACGATCTGGAACGCGTACGTGCTCGTCGACGACGTCGACGCGTACTACGAGGAGGTACGCCGCCGCGGCGTCGTCCCGGAGCACCGCCTCGAGGACGCGCCGTGGGGGATGCGCGAGTTCGGCGTCCGCGACCCGGACGGCTACGACATCGCATTCGGCCAGCCGCTCGGCCTCTGACGCCGGTTCATTAACAGGGCGTTACGACCTGTCCCAGACCGTCTCCGGTCCGGAATAGTCCACCGCGATGGCGACGCAGGCCGCCGAGCTCGTCTTCGACGAGGCGACGAAGCAGTACCCGGACCGCCCGGAGCCCGCCGTCGACCGCCTCTCGCTCACCGTGCCCGCGGGGGAGATCTGCGTGCTCGTCGGCCCCTCCGGCGGCGGCAAGACGACGGCGCTGAAGCTCGTCAACCGGCTGATCCCGCTCACGAGCGGCGACATCCGCATCGACGGCCGCAGCATCAACGACCAGGACGTCACCGAGCTCCGCCGCTCGATCGGCTACGTCATCCAGCAGGTCGGCCTTTTCCCGCACATGACGGTGGAGGCGAACATCGGCACCGTGCCGCGCCTGTACGGCCGCTCGCGCCAGTGGATCCGCGAGCGGACGGCGGAGCTGCTCGAGCTCGTCGGGCTCGACCCGTCGTACGCGAAGCGCTACCCGGCGCAGCTCTCCGGCGGCCAGCGGCAGCGCGTCGGCCTCGCGCGCGCGCTCGCCGCCAACCCGCCGCTGATGCTGATGGACGAGCCGTACAGCGCGATCGACCCGATCGTGCGCGCCCGCCTCCAGGACGAGTTCCTCCGCCTGCAGCGCGAGCTGCGCAAGACCGTCCTCTTCGTCACGCACGACATCGACGAGGCGATCAAGGTCGGCGACCGGATCGCGATCCTCCGCGAGGGCGGCCGCCTCGCGCAATACGACACCCCGGAGAACATCCTCCTCAAGCCGGCCGACGAGTTCGTGGCGCAGTTCGTCGGCGCCGACCGCGCGCTCAAGGCGCTCTCGCTGCGGACGCTGGGCCAGATCTCGCTGCGGCCGGGGACGTGGCTCGACGGGCTGCCGCAGATCGACGCCTCGACGAACCTCCGAGACGCGCTCGGCTTCCTGCTCGCCGGCGGGAGCGACCGTGCGATCGTCGTGGACGACGACGGCAACCCGCTCGGCACCGTCACGCCGGAGGACATCGTCCGGTGATCCCCGTCCTCGGCGGCAGCGGCCCGGTGATCCCGAGCTTCGGCTCCGGGAGCTCGTGCGAGCAGAACAACGGCTGGTGGTGCACGGACTGGCTGCGCGAGCACTGGGGCGACACGCTCCAGCCGGCGCTCGTCCAGCACATCGAGCTCGTCGCAATCGCGATCGCGGCCGGGTTCCTGATCGCCTCCGTGCTCGCGATCGCGGGGTTCCGCTACCGGCTGCTGGACGTCCCGGTCGGCGGCTTCGCGGACTTCCTCTACACGATCCCGAGCATCGCGCTCTTCCAGCTTCTCGTCCCGTTCACGGGGCTGACCGTGCTCACGGTGGAGATCGCTCTGACCTCGTACACGCTCTTCGTCCTCTACCGGAACATGGTCGCGGGCCTTCGCGGCGTGCCCGAGGACGCGCTCGAGGCAGCGCGGGGGATGGGCCTGACGCGCGTGCAGACGTTCTTCCGCGTCGAGTTGCCGCTCGCCTCGCCCGCGGTGCTCGCCGGCCTGCGCATCGCGACCGTCTCGACGGTCTCGATCGCGACCGTGGCGGCGTTCGTCGTCCCTAAGGGCCTCGGCGAGCCGATCTTCATCGGGCTCGACCAGAACCTGTTCAAGACCGAGATCCTCGCCGCGGGCGGCCTGGCGATCCTCCTCGCGCTCGCCGCCGACGTCGCGCTCGCGTGGTTCGCGCGGGCCGTCACGCCGTGGAGCCGCGCATGAGCGTCCTCGCCGACCAGTTCACCGCGCACACGTTCGTCGACGCGTTCCGCTTCATCGGCGACAACGCCTCGCTCATGCTCTCCAAGACCGGCCAGACCTGCGAGCTCGCGTTCGCGGCGCTCGGGATCGCGCTCGCGCTCGCGCTGCCGCTCGGCCTCTGGCTCGGGCACCGGCACCGCGGCCTCTTCCTCGCGCTCGGCGTCTCGACGCTCGGGCGCGCGCTGCCGATCATCGTCCTGATCGCGTTCGGCCTGACGGTCCTCGGCGTCGGCTTCTGGAACAACACGGCCGCGCTCGTCGTCCTCGGGATCCCGCCGATCCTCACGAACGCGTACTTCGCGGTCGACGGGGCGGACCGGGACGCGGTCGAGGCGGCGCGGGGGATGGGGCTGACCGAGCGACAGGTGCTGCTCCGGATCGAGCTCCCGCTCGGGCTGCCGCTGATCGTGGCGGGGGTCCGCATCTCCGCCGTCTTCGTCATCGCCAGCGCCACGATCGCCGCCATCGCCGGCGGCGGGGGCCTCGGCGACATCATCGTCAACCAGGCGAGCTACGGCCTCGCCGGCGTCATCGCGGGTTCGCTCTGCGTCTCCGCGGTGGCGCTCCTGACCGCGCTCGCCCTGGGGCTCGTCCACCGCGCGGTCTCGCGTAGCACGACAGCAAGGGCATAGGCTGCAAACAGGTTCCTACTGGGAGGAGGAAGGATGTTCCGCAAGCACACGCGTCGCGCGGCGAAGGCCGCCTTCGCGATCTCGTTGGGGGTCGCGCTTCTCATCGGCCTTACCGCCGGCAGCGGCCTCGCGGCCGCGAAGGCGAAGCCGACGGTCGTCGTCGGCACGAAGAACTTCACCGAGGAGTACATCCTGGGCCAGCTGTACGGCCAGGCGCTCGCGGCGAAGGGCTACACCGTCAAGTACGCGGGCAGCATCGGCAGCTCCGAGCTCGCCGACACCGCGATCACGAGCGGCAAGATCAACTTCTATCCCGAGTACACGGGGGTTCTCGCGCTCGACATCGCGAAGCTGAAGAACGCCCCGAAGTCGGCCTCCGCGACGTACGCGGCGGCGAAGACGTTCGAGGAGACGCGCAAGCTGACCCTCCTCGCCGCGACGCCGTTCTACGACACCGACACCGTCACCGTGCTGAAGACCACGGCCGACAAGTACGGGCTGAAGGCGATCGGCGACCTGAAGAAGGTGCCGAGCTTCTCGTACGCCGGCTTCCCGGAGTGCGCCACCCGCGCGACCTGCCTGCTGGGCCTCAAGAACACATACGGGCTGAAGCAGACGAAGTTCGTGCCGCTGGCGAGCGTGAGCGTCTACACGCTGCTCGACCAGGGCAAGGTCACCGGCGGTGACGGCTTCTCGACCGACCCGGAGCAGGCGAGCGGCAAGTACGTCGCCCTCGCCGACACCAAGCACATCTTCGGGTTCCAGAACGTCGCCCCGGTGCTGACCCAGGAGCTGGCGCAGGCGGGCGGCTCCGACCTCGCGTCGGTCGTCAACGCGGTCTCGTCGAAGCTGACGCTGGCCGCGATGCAGGCGATGAACAAGGCCGTCGCCGTCGACAAGAAGACGCCGCAGGCCGTCGCCGCCGCCTTCCTCAAGGCGAACGGGCTCGGCTAGATGAGAGTCGTCGTCCTCGGCGGGGGGTCGACCGGCGAGCACTTCGTCGGCGCCCTCCGCCGGTTCGACGGCGACTGCGAGATCACGCTCGTCGAGAGCCGTCTCGTCGGCGGCGAGTGCTCGTACTTCGCGTGCATGCCGACGAAGACGATGCTGCGGGCGGCGGAGCTCTCGTCGTCCCTCGACCGCGCGCCCGGGCTCGCGCCGGAGAAGCCGGAGCCGGACGGCGTCTGGTCGTGGCGCGACTGGATGACGAGCGACTGGGACGACTCCGGCCAGCTGCACTACCTCGAGGAGTGGAACTGCCGGCTCGTCCGCGCGCGCGGCCACGTCTCGCGGCCCGGCGTCGTCGACGCGGGCGGCGAGGAGCTGCCGTACGACCGGCTCGTGATCGCGACCGGAACGAGCCCGCTTATCCCGCCCGTGGAGGGACTCGCGGACGTCGAGTACTGGACGAACCAGGACGCGACGCAGGCGCACGAGGTCCCGGAGTCGCTCGCGGTCATGGGCGGCGGCCCGGTGGGCGCCGAGCTCGCGCAGTTCTTCGCGCGAATGGGCTCGCGCGTGACCGTGATCGAGCGCGGCGAGCGCCTGCTCGGGCGCGTGCACGCGGACGCGGGGGACGTCGTCGGCGCGGCCTTCCGCGACGAGGGGATCGACGTGCGCACGGGCATCGGCGTCGAGCGCGTCGAGCCGGGCATCCGCGTCCACCTCTCGGACGGCAGCGTCGTCGACGCCGAGCGCCTCCTCGTCGCGACCGGCCGCAAGCTCGAGATCGACGACCTCGGCCTCGAGACGATCGGCGTCTCGTACACGCCGCGCGGGATCCAGGTGGACGAGCGGCTGCGGGCGGGGGAGAACGTCTGGGCGATCGGCGACTGCACCGGCGTCGCGCTCTTCACCCACGTCGGCAAGTACCAGGCACGGGTGGCCGCCGCGGACATGGCCGGCCGGGACGTCCGCGCCGACTACCGCGCGATCCCGGCCGGGATCTTCACCGATCCCGAGGTCAGCACCGTCGGCCGCACCGAGGACGGCGACGGAATCGTCAC
>JAFAIV010000101.1 GCA_019236545.1 Actinomycetota bacterium
TCGTCTCCCAAGCGCGGAACGCCGCCCAGTTGGAGAGGTAGAGCTCGATCACCGAGATGCCGAGCGCCGCCTCGTTGCGGAGCGTGATGTGGCAGTGAGCGCACATCCCGAACTCGTCGAAGGCCGGGAGGTCGCCGCAACGGATGCACGAGCGGCGGTCCACGGCCTAGACCGGCACCCCGAGCGCGGTGTCGTAGTCCTGCGGTCGCACGCGGCCGGAGCTCGTGAGCCCGATCGCGACGAGGACGCCGAAGATGAAGCCGCCGACGTGGGCGAAGAAGGCGACGCCGCCGCCGTTCGCCGAGGCCGAGAAGAGCCCGAAGTTCGCCTCGACGAGCTGGTAGAGGAACCAGGCTCCGAGGAAGTACCAGGCCGGGATCTTCACCGGGAAGATCAGCACCAGTGTCGTGACGCGGGAGCTCGGGTAGAGGATCATGTACGCGCCCATGACGGCGGCGATCGCGCCGCTCGCGCCGAGGTTCGGGACGCGCGCGTCGGCGGCCGTGCCGGCGAGCAGCGTCATCATCGTCTGGGTCATCATCGCGACGAAGCCGCCGGCGAAGTAGAAGCCCAGGTAGCGGAGCGGGCCGAACGCGTCCTCCACGTTCTTCCCGAAGATGAACAGGAACAGCATGTTCCCGAGGATGTGGTCCCAGCTCCCGTGTAGGAACATCGCGGTGATCCAGCTCACTCCCCACGGCTCCGGCGCGTGGCAGGCGTTGTCCACAGCGCATGGGTAGAAGGACGCGTGGTAGATCGAGCTGTTCAGGTGCGGCAGCTCGTAGAAGATCCAGACCGCGAAGTTCGCGACGATCAGCGCCGTGTTGACGAACGGGAAGTTGCGAGCCCTGAGTCCGTCGGAGAGCGGGAGCATGGCTCGACTCTGCGCCGCGGAGCCGTTCACCGGCATCGGCGATCTCGCTGAAGGGTTGCGCGAAAACGGCAGCGTCTGCGGGAGACCTCGGTTGCCGCGCGACTGGGCCGCTGCCACCCTCGTCCCGTGTCCAAGCCGTCATCACGCTGGAGCGGCCGCGCGCGTCAGGCGGTGCTGCTCGCTGTCGCGGGCCTCTCGCTGTACGTCTTCCTGCCGAGCCTTGTCGCCGTCGCCTCCTCGTGGCGGTCGCTGGGCCACCTCGAGTGGGGCTTCGCAGTCCTCGTCGTCGCCTGCGAGGCGGCGAGCTCCGCGTGCCTCTGGCAGCTCGACCGGATCGCGCTCCACACGCGCTCCTGGTTCCCGATCGCGGCGGCGCAGCTGAGCGGCAACGTCGCCGGCCGGATCCTCCCGGGCGGCGGCGCGACGGCCACCGCGTTCACGGTCTCGATGCTCCGAGAGGCGGGAGTCGACGTCGGCGAGGCGACGGCCGCGTTCACGACCTCCACGCTCCTCCAGCTCGCGACCACGCTCGCGCTGCCGGTCCTCGCGCTCCCGGCGATCCTCGCCGGCGCGCCGGTGGCCCACAGCCTCTCGACCGCCGCCTACCTCGGGCTCGCGGCGTTCGCGCTCCTGCTCGCGGCAGGTGCGGCGGCGTTCACGTACGAGCGGCCGCTCGAGACCGCGGGGCGCGCGGCCCAGTGGCTGCTGAACCACACGGTGCGCCGTCACACCCCGGTGAGTGGCCTCCCCGAGAAGTTCGTCGCCGACCGCAACTTCGTCCGCTCGACGCTCGGCGGGCGCTGGCGCGCCGCCGGTCTGGCGGCGGTCGGGAACACGGGCTTCGACTATCTCGCCCTCCTCTGCGCCCTGCGCGCCGTCGGCGCGTCGCCGCGGCCTTCGCTCGTACTGCTCGCCTACACCTCCGCGGAGCTCCTTGCGCTCGTGCCCTTCACGCCCGGCGGCCTCGGCTTCGTCGAAGCCGGCCTGGTCGGGACGTTGACGGCGGCCGGCGTCCCCGCGCACGACGCGCTGACCGCGACGCTCCTCTACCGCCTGATGGCGTACTGGCTGCCCCTCCCGGTCGGCGGGATCGCCTATGGCCTCTTCCGGCTCCGCTACCGGAACGTGCGGAGTTCGCGCAGCGGATCCGATGGCTCGCCGATTCCGGGCTCGGGCGAGGGCGGGATAGTCGCCTCCGGCACAGCTCGAACCAGGAGGTAACTCAGATGGAGACCATGTTCGATCAGGTCGAGAAGATGGGGAAGACGCAGCTGACCAAGCTGCGGTGGGCGATCGGCCTCAACGGCCTCCTCGCGGTGGCCGTCGGCGTCGTCATCCTCGTCTGGCCCGGCATCAGCCTGTACGCCCTCACGATCCTCTTCGGCGCCTGGGCGCTCGCGAGCGGGATCGTCAACCTGTTCTACGCCTTCACGCCCGAGGCGAAGCCGTGGCGGGGATGGTTCATCCTCTCCAGCCTGCTCGGCATCGGCGTCGGAGTGGCCGTCATCGGCTGGCCCAGCATCTCGGCGCTCGCGCTTCTCTACGTGATCGGCGCCTACGCCGTCGTGCTCGGGGTGTTCAGCGTCGTGTGGTCGTTCTACCTGCCGCTCGACGGCGCAGACACCGCCCTGATGATCATCAGCGGGCTCGTCTCGATCCTCTTCGGGATCGTGATCTTCGCCCGCCCGGGCACGGGTGCGCTCGTGACGCTGGCGCTCATCGCCGCGTTCGCCCTGGTCGTCGGCTTCAGCGAGCTCGTCGTCGCCATCGGCGGCAAGCGGATCGTCGAGCACGACCTGAAGCAGATGCTCGCGCCGCCCAAGGCGCAGCCCTCCCACTGAACCGCAGGATCGCCGTGCGGAAAGGCTGCGGATCTTCCGCAGCCTTTCCGTGTCACGGCGGATTCGCGGCGCGGGCCGCATCGTCAACCTGAAGGTGATGTCCACGCAGCTCGACCACCCGCACCGCGAGACCCTCGACCGGATCTTCGCCCGGCCCTCGAGCGGTAACGTCGAGTGGCGGCAGGTGCTGGCGCTCCTCGAGGCCCTTGGTGCGGTCCGCCGTCTCCATAACGGCAAGCTCGAGATCAGGCTGGGCTCCGAGATCGAGACCGTGGAGCGGCCTGCCGGCAAGGACGTCGACGAGCAGCTGCTCGAGGATCTGCGGCGCATCCTGCTGAGCGCGGGCTACGTCCCGTCGACCCGTCGCCGGAATCCTTGATGGCCACCGTCGCCGCCGCATCGCGCGGGGCTCTCCTGCAGAGCGGCGACCTGAGAGAGGCGATCTTCGGGTCGTTCGACGACATGACCTCGACGCTCGGCGTCGCCGCAGGGCTCCTGGCGGTCGTCGGCTCGGCGACTTACTCGATCCCGATCGTCGTCTCGGCGATCACGGTCGGCCTATCGGTGCTGGTGTCCTGAGCCGTGGCGACCGCGGTCGAGACCCGCTGGTCGGTCGAGGCCATCGCGTTCGACGTCACGACCTTCCTGAGCATCAGCGTCGTCCGCGGGCGCTTCGCGCGCGTGGATGGCTTCTACGAGGCCGGCCCTGCGGGGGCGCGGCTCGAGCTGCTCGCCGACGCCCGAAGCGTCGAGACGGGCGATCCTGCTCGGGACGGCCGGCTTCGCTCCCTCTCCGGGGTCGACCTCGACGCGTACCCGACGGTCCGCCTGAGCTCGACGAGCGTCCGGCAAGGAGGCGACGGGAGCCTCCACGTCGACGCGCGGCTCGAGGCTATGGGGAAGGTCAGGCCCGTCCGGTTCGACGCGCGCCTGCGCCGCACCGAGGCCGGGCTCGAGCTCGACGGCAGCTGGAAGGTCGCGGAGCCGCTCTCCGCGACCGTCCACGTCACCGTTCGCCTCCGCGACGCCGGCTGACACCGCGCGGAAAGCGGCCGCCGTCCCGTGCGGCATGGGACGGCGGCCGCGAGTCCCGCTGGTCTAGCTCGGCTGGGCCGCCTTCAGCAGCGCGTCGGCGAGGTCGTCCGCCGCGCTGTCGAAGTCCTGCTTCGCAAGTGTGTTCGCGCTCTTGACGGCGTTCTCGAACGCCTTCTCGACCGTCGGCTCGCCGACGAACACGAGCGCCGCCTCACCCGGAGCGAGGCCCTTGGCGGCGTCCTTGAGTTGGCCGCTCGGAAGGGCGCCCTTGCCGATCACCTCCGGCAGCACGTTGATCCGGGGGTGGTCGACGCGCTTGACGATGTGAGGCTTGCCGTTCTCCTGGTCGATCACGGCGGCGTCGTACTTGCCGACCAGCTGGTCCTGCCGGAGTCCGTCCAGCGCCTCGAGATCGGCGACGGCAGCTTCGACGCTGTCGTACACCGCGACGAATCCGACCGAGTTGTCGTCGGACATGGTGTGTCTCCTTTCGACGAACCACATGACACCTCGATCGTCCGCCCTGCGTCGCTCGTGGGCATCGGTGCGGTCGCCGACCGGTTGCGCGAATGACGAAGCCGGCGCGTGCGACCGCGATTTCCCGCACGCGGTCACGCGTTTCGCCGACGCCGGCGCCCGGCGGCGGGGGCGATCCTCGGGCCATGCATGTCACGACCGCTCAGACGATCGCGTGGATCGCCGCCGGGGCAGGCGCGTGGCTACTGACCCGCGCCGCCGCAGCCAAGCGGATCGTCAGGCTCAAGGCGCCGTCCCGGTGCGCCTCGTGCGGGCGCCAGCAGATGCGGGGCCGCTGCCCCTGCACCGACGCCTGACCCGGCTCAGCCTACGCTGACGCCCTTGAACGAGATCGTGAAGAACCCTGGCCAGAGGTGGATGCCGTCGATGCCGGGCCGGATCAGGTAGTCCAGGTCTCCGTAGACGAGCGGGATGAACTCGTACGTGGCCTGCCGGATCGCCGCCGCCCGCTTGTAGAGAGCGATCGCGCGGGCGGGATCCGCCGTGCTGTCCGCCTCCGCCGCGAGCGCCGCGAACCGGCGCGTCTCAGGGCTCGCGTGCGCCTCGAGGAACGCCGTCGCGGTTGCGAGCGCCTGCGCCGTGCCCTTCGCCTGCAGCACCTGGTAGTGGATGTAGTCGTCCGGCGTGAGGCTGAGGAGCTCCGCCTGGCTCGGCGGGTAGTAGTCCGACACCCAGGGCCGCCACGAGAGGATCCCCGCATATCCGGTCGCGAAGAAGCCGGCGAAGCTCTTCGGCTGCACCTCGTGCTCCTTCGCGTCCCTGACGCTGTCCGGCTCGATGTCCTGGACGGCCCGGATGCCGAGATTCCGGCGCAGGCTCCGTAGGGCGGCGGCCACGATCGGGTCGTCGTGGCTCGTCATCACCGTGAGGGTCGGGAAGCCCTTGCCGCCCGGGTAACCGGCGGCCGCGAGCAACCGTCTCGCGTCGGCGACGCCACCCGAGATGGCGACGCTCCGGTCGTAGCCGGGGAGCGTGCTCGGCACGAGCGAGGTCGCAGGGGACAGGATCCCGGGAATCGCCTTCGTCGTCGCCTGCCGGTCGATCGCGAGCGCGATCGCCTGTCGTACGCGGACGTCCGCGATGGCGCGGTTTCGGCTCGGGATCAGCCCGAAGAAGACGATCGAGTAGTTGTGGAGGCTGCGCAGGGCGCCGGCGGTCGCCGGGTCGTTCGCGAACGCCTGCGGGCCGCTGACGTGCGCGACATCGAGCGTGCCGCTGTCGTACTGGCTGCGCGCGACGTCGTCGGAGGAGACGGAGGTCGCGATCGTCAGGCGGTCGAGGTGCACGGACCCGCGATCCCAGTAGTCGGGGTTCGGAACGAGGACCATGTCCGAGTTCGGCGTCCAGGACTGGATCACGAACGGGCCGTTGCCGACCCAGTGCGCGGTGGTCTGCCAGTCGAACGGGAAGTCCGTCACGTTCTTCTCGGGCAGCGCCACCATCGCCGGCAGCGCCATCTCCAGCAGGAAGCTTGCGTTCGGTGCGTCGAGCGTGATCCTGAGCCGCGAGGCATCGAGCGCCTTCACGCCCACCTTCGACCAGTCGGTGACCTGGCCGAGCTGGTAGGCGATCGCGTTCCGGATCCCGAGATCGGACGGGTAGCTGCTCGAGCCGTTGAGCTTGTCGATCGCTGCCGTCGACGGCGTCAGCAGACGCTTGTACGACCATTCGAAGTCGTCGGCGGTGACCGGCGTGCCGTCCGACCACCTCGCGCTCTTGCGGATGTGGAAGGTGTAGACGGTCGCGTCGGGCGAGACCGTCCAGCTGTCCGCAGTCGCCGGGAGGACGCCGGTGCCCGCGGCGTTCGGCGTCACGAGTCCTTCGAGCAGGTCCTGGCCGGCGATGTCCTTGCCGTCCGACACGCGTTGCGGATCGAGCTGCTGGAACGGGACGTAGGCGTAGGTCAACGACTGCGAAGGCGCCGACGATCGCGCGCTCGACGCGGGAACCCCGAGGAGAAGGGCCAGCAGGGCGGTAGCGAGGAACAACGGCGACTTCGTCATGCGGCAACACCTCCGTCGACCGGCAGCTCGACCGAGAGCGACGTCCCTGTCCCCGGCTCGCTCTGCAGCGTGATCGTCCCCCCGAGCGCTTCCACGCGGTCCTTCAGGCCGACGAGCCCCGAGCCGCGACCGAACTCCGCCCCGCCGATCCCGTCATCGACAATCACCACGCGCAGCGTGTCCGGCCCCGAGTCGACCGTCACCGCCGCACGGGACGCCTTCCCGTGCTTGGCCGCGTTCGTCAGCGCCTCCGAGACGACGTAGTAG
>JAFAIV010000013.1 GCA_019236545.1 Actinomycetota bacterium
TCGACGCCTGCGAGCGCGCGGAGCTCCTTGCCGACGCGCTCGATCTCCCGTGCCCGCTCGGCGCCCTGCGCCCGCAGCTCCGCGAACCGCGGCCGCCCGGCCTCGTCGTCGGCGAACAGCTCCTTCGCGAACGCGCCGCTGCGGATCTCCTCGAGGATCGCGCGCATCTCCTGCTTCGTCGCATCGTCGGCGATCCGCGGCCCGCGCGAGAGGTCGCCGTACTCGGCGACGTCGCTGACCGAGTAGCGCATGTACTCATAGCCGCCCTGGTAGAGCAGGTCGACGATCAGCTTGAGCTCGTTGAGGCACTCGTAGTACGCGATCTCAGGCTGGTATCCCGCCTCGACGAGCGTGTCGAAGCCGGCCTGGACGAGCGCAGGGACGCCGCCGCAGAGGACGGCCTGCTCGCCGAAGAGGTCGCTTTCGGTCTCCTCCGCGAACGTCGTCTCGAGCAGTCCGACGCGGCCGCAGCCGATGCCGACGCCGTACGCGAGCGCCAGCTGGAGGGCGCGGCCGCTCGCGTTCTGGTGGATCGCGACGAGGCCCGGCGTGCCGGCGCCGGAGACGAACAGCTCGCGGACGCGGTGGCCCGGCGCCTTCGGCGCGACCATGATCACGTCGTGGTCCGCGGGCGGGACGATGCGGCCGAAGTGGACGTTGAGGCCGTGCGCGAAGAGCACGGCGGCGCCCGGTGCGAGGTTGGGCGCGACCTCGGCGTCCCAGACGCCCTTCTGCAGGTGGTCGGGGACGAGGAGCGCCACGATCTGGGCGCCGTCGACGGCCTCGGCGACGGCGCGCACCCGGAGCCCCGCCTCCTCGGCCGCGGCGCGGGAGCCGCTGCCCTCGCGCAGGCCGACGACGACGTCGACGCCGGAGTCGTGCAGGTTCAGCGCGTGCGCGTGGCCCTGGCTGCCGTAGCCGACGACGGCGACGGTGCCGTCGAGCAGGGAGAGGTCGCCGTCGCGATGGATCGTTGCCATGTGTCGGGGGCTCCTTAGACGAGGACTTTGGGACGGGAACGGCCCGAGCCGCTGCGGGCGCGGGCGAGGCCGATGCGGCCGGTGCGGACGAGTTCCTGCAGGCCGTGCGGGCGGACGAGCTCCTCGAACGAGTCGACGTCCTCCGCCGACCCGACGAGCTCGAAGACGATCGAGTCCGGCCCGAGGTCGGCGATCTTGGCGCCGAAGACCTCGCCGAGCGCCATCAGCTCGGCGCGGGCGCTCGGCGGCGCCGAGACCTTCAGCAGCGCGAGCTCGCGCTCGATCGCCTCGCCCGGGACGAGCTCCTGGACGCGGAGCACGTTCACGAGCTTGTGCATCTGCTTCTCGATCTGCTCGAGCGAGTGCTCCTCGGCGTCGACGCGGAGCGTGATCCGGGAGACGTCGTGCCGCTCGGTCGGGCCGACGGCGAGGCTCTCGATGTTGTAGCCCCGCCGCGCGAACATGCTCGTGACGCGGGTGAGCGCGCCCGGCTTGTTCTCGAGCAGGACGGCGATCGTGTGCCTCACAGCGCCAAGGCCTCCGAGTCGTGGTCCGGGTCGTACTCGAGGACGTCGAGCGCGGCGGCCCCGGCCGGGATCATCGGGAAGCAGTGCTCGCGCGGGTCGACGCGGCAGTCGACGACGGCCGTGCGGCCGGACGCGAGCGCCTCGGCGAGCGCCTCCTCGAGCTGGTCCTCGGAGTCGACGGTCAGGCCGAGCGCGCCGTAGGCGCGGCCGAGCGCCGCGTAGTCCGGGAGCTGGTGCGTGAGGTGGATCTGCGAGAACCGCTCCTCGAAGAACATGTCCTGCCACTGCCGGACCATCCCGAGGTAGCCGTTGTTGACGATCACGACGACGATCGGCAGCTGTTCCAGCACCGCGGTCGCCAGCTCCTGCTGCGTCATCTGGAAGCAGCCGTCGCCGTCGACGCAGACGACCGTCGCGTCGGGCCGCGCCGCCTTCGCGCCGACCGCGGCCGGGATCCCGTAGCCCATCGTCCCGAGGCCGCCGGAGGTGATGAAGGTGCGCGGGCGGTCGCACTCGAGGTACTGCATCGCCCACATCTGGTGCTGGCCGACCCCGGTCGTCCAGACGACGTCGTCGCGGCCGGCGGTGAGCGCCTGCAGCGCCTCGAGCACCTTCTGCGGCTTGAGCATGTCGCCGCCCTCGCCGTAGCGGAGCGGGAACTGCTCACGCCACTCGGCGATCTGCGCGAGCCACCCGTCGGTGCGGCCGGGCTTCGTCTGCTTCGCGAGCAGCTCCGCGAGCTCGGCGAGCACCGGCTTGAGCGGCCCGACGACGGGCACGTCCGCGTGCCGGATCTTCGAGATCTCGGCGGCGTCGACGTCGAGGTGGACCACCGTCGCGCCGGGAGCGAACGCGGAGACCTTGCCCGTGACGCGGTCGTCGAAGCGCGAGCCGCACGCGACGATCACGTCGGCCTTGTTCAGCGCCCAGTTCGACCACTTCGGCCCGTGCATCCCCGGGTGGCCCGCGAACAGCTCGTGCGACTCGGGGAACGCGCTCTTGGCCATCAGCGTCGTAACGACCGGGATCCGCGCCGCCTCGGCGACCGCGCGCAGCTCGTCCGTGGCATGCGCGTTCAGCGTGCCGCCGCCGACGTAGAGGATCGGCCGCTCCGCCGCGGCGACTGCCTCGGCCGCGGCCGCGATCTGGCGCGGGTGCCCGCGGCGGGGCGGCTTCCAGCCTGGGAGGTTGACCTCGTCGGGGTAGGAGAAGTCGAGCTCGGCCTCCTGGACGTCGCGCGGGACGTCGACGAGCACCGGGCCGCTGCGGCCGGTCTGCGCGACGTGGAACGCCGCCTTGAGGATGTGCGGCAGCTCGTCCACGTCCTGCACGAGCCACGAGTGCTTGACGATCGGGATCGTGATGCCGGTGATGTCGCACTCCTGAAAGGCGTCGGTGCCGATCAGGTGGCGGCGCACCTGGCCCGTGATGCAGACGAGCGGCGTCGAGTCCATCCACGCGTCCGCGATCGGGGTGACGAGGTTGGTCGCCCCTGGGCCGGAGGTCGCGAGCGCGACGCCGACGCGGCCGGACGCGCGCGCGTAGCCCTCGGCCATGTGGCCGGCGCCCTGCTCGTGGCGCGCGAGGACGTGGCGGACGGTCGTCCCGCGCGCGATCGCGTCGTAGAGCGGCAGGATCGCGCCGCCCGGGATGCCGAACATCACCTCGACGCCCTCCGCCTCGAGCGAGCGGAGGATCGCGTCCGCGCCGGTCATCCTCATGCCCGGCCCGCCCAGAACTCGGCGTTGCGGAGCGAGAGCTGGAACCCGTTCAACACCCGCGACGTGAACTCACGCGTCGTCGCGCCGAGGCCGCGGGAGAGCAGGTCCGGCGTCTGCGGCCCGTCGACGAGCGCGGCGGAGACCGCGCCGGCGAGGGTGCCGGCAGCGCCGGTCTCCCCCAGCCCGTACTCGAGCGTCAGCGCCGCGGCGAGGAGCATCGAGCTCGGGTTGACGACTCCGTGCCCGGCGAGCCCGAAGCCCCCGTCCGGCGACGGCATGAACAGGCTCGGCCCGTGCTCGGCGAGCAGGCCGTGCGCCGCGACGCGCGCCGCCGCCGGAGCAGCCGCGATCTCGATCATCGGCTCGGCCCAGCGGTCGGAGACGGCGACGACGTCGAACCGCTGCGCGTGGAACGCCGCGAGCGGCACGGCGACCTTCGGCGAGAGGAGCTCGACGTGGACGTGCTCGTGCACCTCGCCGACGACGCGCGAGAGCTCGTGCCACGACTCGTCGCCGACCACCGCGAGCCGGAGCCCGCGCGTCTCGGCCATCTGGAACGCGGCCTCGAGCGCCCACTCCCCGTGGGACTCGTTCAGCGGCGCGACGAACGCGACGTCGTCGGAGTCGCCGAAGCGCACGCGCGTGACGCGCGCCCGCAGGTCGAGCTCGGCCATCACCTCGTCCAGCGCCGGGTCGTCGGCGCCCGCCACGAGCACCGCGTCCGCCGCCAGCACCGCCGCCCGGGTCTGGGCCGGGAAGGACTGGCCCGCGCGAGCGACGGCCGGCGCGCCGAACGGCGCGTGGACGTCCTCGACGAGAAGCCCGTGCAGGCGCGCCACCGCTGTGAGCGCCATCGTCGCCTCGGCCATCAGCTCCGGCGCGGTGCCGGCGCCGGCGAGGCATGCCACCGTTGCCCGCCGATTCATGCCGTCACCCCCTCGAAGAGCTCTTCGAGCGTCACCGAGCGTCCTCCGTCGGCGAGCTCCTTGAAACGGCGGAAGGCGGCGTTCAGCTCCTCGCCGACAAGCGTCCAGCCGCGCTCCGCGCACGCCGAGGCGAACGCGTGACGGCCCGAGTGCTTGCCGAGCGGGAGCGTCATGCGCACGCCCACCTCCGCCGGGTCGATGATCTGGTAGGTCCGCTCGTCCTTGAGCATCCCGTCCTGGTGGATCCCGGCCTCGTGCGCGAACGCGTTCGCGCCGACGACCGCCTTGTTCGGCTGGACGGGCCGGCCGGTGAGGCTCGACACGAGGCGGGAGGCGGCCGACAGCTCGGCGGTGCTCACGCCCGTCTCGGCGTCGAACCAGTCGGTGCGGACCCGCAGCGCCACCACGACCTCCTCGAGCGCCGCGGTGCCCGCCCGCGCGCCGAGGCCGTTGACCGCGCACTCGACCTGATCCGCGCCTGCGCGCGCCCCCGCGAGCGCGTTCGCGACCGCGAGCCCGAGGTCGTCGCGGCAGCGGACGGAGAGCGTGACGCCCGGGAGGGCGCGGCGCGCCTCGCGGACGAGCGCTGCCGTCTCCGCCGGGACGGCCGTGCCGGCGCCGTCGACGAGGGAGACGACCGTCGCGCCCGCCTCGAGGGCGGCGCGGCACACGTCCGCGTCGAACCCTTCGCACGAGAGCTGGACCTCGTCCACCCGCCCGGCTGCGTACGCGACGGCGCGACGCGCCTGCTCGGCGCTCGCCGCGCCGACGACGTGGATGCGGGAGCGCCTCGAGCCGGCGAGCGCGTCGGCCGCGGCGGCGAGCTCCTCCTCGCGCGGGCCTGCGGCGAGCGCCACGACCGGGCGGCGCACGGCGGCCGCGACGGCGCGCGCGCCGTCGGCGTCGGCCGCCTCGACGACGTCGACGCCGAGCCGCTCGAGCTGCGCGGCGAGCTCGGCCTGCGCACGCGGGCGCAGCGCGGCGCCGAGGGCCTCGGCCCCTTCGGGCAACGTCGTATCGAAGATCTGGATCCTGCGGGGTGACACGAACACGTCCTCTCTCGTCGGGCGCCTCGGGACGCACTTGTCCTGTGGCGAGGTCGGTGTCTGCGGCGTCGAGGCCGCGTGTTCGCGTCACTCCCCCTAGTGGGGGAGAATCGAAATGACGACGAAGGAAATGAGCGCGCACGCAGCTGCGAGCCGGACTGTCTGGCTCGGGAGCACGCGTGTCTGCGCGGTCGTCATTGCCGTCTGAGACTGCCTGCCGCCGCCGCGCTTGTCAAATCGAACGCGTAGCGACTTTTTGCGGTTTTCCCTTGCCGCCGTCCGCCCGGCCCCCTACCCTCGGGGCACGACCGGCGGCGAGGAAGCCGTCGGCGGAGGCATCGAGGCCTCAGGACTCAGCGGAGTCCTGAGGCCTTTTTTCGTTGGGCGAACAAGAGGAGTGGGCCGGTGCTTGCAGCAACAGCGTGGAGTTACCTGAACTCGGGAGACAACGCGTGGCAGTTGACCGCCGCCACGTTCGTCGGGCTGATGAGCGTGCCCGGACTCGTCGTCCTCTACGGCGGCGTGATGCAGAAGCGCTGGTCGGTCAACAGCATGATGCTCGCGTTCGTCGCGTTCGCGATCATCCTCGTCGAGTGGGTGCTCTACGGCTTCAAGATGGGCTTCGGGAACCCGTGGCACGGGCTGTCCCACTCGGGCTTCCTCGGCAACTTCATCGGCCAGCCGGGCAGCTCGCTCGGCCATCACGACCTGCAGGGGCAGGGTGACATCCCGGCCCTCGGGAGCGCCGGCTCGCTGACCTTCCCGCAGTCGTCGCTCGTCTACTTCCAGTTCGTCTTCGCCGGGATCACGCCGATCCTGATGCTCGGTTCGGTGCTCGGGCGCGTGAACTTCAAGGCGTGGATCCCGTTCACGCTGCTCTGGGGCTCGTGCGTCTACACGATCAACGCCTTCCTCCTCTGGGGCGGAGGCTGGTTCGCGCAGAAGGGCGCCGTCGACTTCTCGGGCGGCTACGTCATCCACCTCTCGGCGGGCATCTCCGGCTTCATCGCCGCCTGGGTGATCGGGCCGCGCCTCGCGCGCGACCGCGAGGTCGACGCGCCGAACAACCTCGCGATGGTCGCGGTCGGCGCCGGCCTGCTCTGGCTCGGCTGGAACGGCTTCAACGGCGGCGACCCGTACAACGCGGGCGCCGACGCGGCGACGGCAGTCCTGAACACGAACCTCGCGACCGCGGTCGCCTTCCTCACCTGGGTCGGCTGCGACTACGCGACGAAGCGGAAGCCGTCGCTGATCGGCAGCGTCAACGGGATGATCGTCGGCCTCGTGGCGATCACGCCGGCCGCCGGGTTCGTCAACGGCTGGGGCGCGATGATCATCGGCGTCGTGGCCTCGATCCTCGTCTACGTCGCCTACAACTACCTCGCCCTGCTCCGCCCGTTCCGCAGCGTGGACGACACGCTCGGCGTCATCTACACGCACGGGTTCGCGGGCCTCTTCGGCGGCCTGCTGACGGGCCTCCTGGCCGACTCGGCGATCCAGGTCGTGCCGGGCTTCTCGGTCACCGGCAGCCTGCACCTGCTCAAGTGGCAGGCGCTCGCGGGGCTCTGGGTGATCGTGTTCTCGGGCGCCGCGACGTTCGTCATCCTCAAGGTGGTCGGGCTCTTCGTGCCGCTGCGGATGAGCGAGGAGGACATGGAGACGGGCGACCTGGCCGTCCACGGCCACGAGGTCTACCCGTCCGACATCCCGTCGCTCGCCTTCCCGCACGGCTTCCCGGCGGAAGTCACCCCGTCGGTCGCAGGAGGCGGCGTCGCGCCTTCCCCCTCGGCGTAACGCCCGCAATGCTGGGGCCCCGGCGGTCACCGGGGCCCCTGCGCCACCGGCCGAAAGGACCCAATGCCACCGAAGATCATCGTCTCCTACGACGGGACGGACAACGACCGGGACGCGCTCGCGCTCGGCCAGATCCTCGCCGAGGCGGGCGCGTCGCTCGAGCTCGCGTACGTGCGCCATGCGCACGAGCTCGACAGCGGCCGCGAGCGGCTCGCCGAGGAGGACGCGCGCACGCTGCTCCGCGAGGGCGCGGAGGCGGCGGGCATGCCGGACGTCCCGCAGCACGTCGTCCTCAGCGGCTCGACCCCGGAGGGGCTCCGCGACCTCGGGCTCTCCAGCGGCGCCGAGGTGCTCGCGTTCGGCTCGGAGTACCGCACCGCGAAGGGCCACGTCGACCCGCAGCGCTCGGCGCGGCGGCTCCTCGACGGCGGCCAGTTCGCCATCGCCCTCGCCCCCGCCGGGCTCGCGGAGAACGGCGGCTACGAGATCCGCACGGTCGCCGCGGTCGGCGAGGGCGGCGACCCGTGCGCCCTCGAGACCGCGGAGTCGCTCGCCGGGAAGGTCGGAGCGGCCGTCGCGAAGCAGGCGGACCGCAGCGCCGACCTGCTCGTCGTCGGCTCGATCCCCGGCGCCGTCACCGGCCGCGTCCGCATCAGCGCGGCGGCGGAGTACGTGATCGAACTCGCGAGCTGCCCCGTCCTCGTCCTCCCGCGAGGCGTGCCCGTCCTCTTCGGAGGGGCCTAGAGTTGCCGGATGCCGGCCGAGAGCGAACGCCTCGCGCGGCGGCTCCGGCCGCGGGACCGCTGGTTCCTCGCCGCGGTCGTCGCCGCGGTCGCGGTCGGGACGCCGGTGGCGATCGTCTCCACCCGCTCGGAGCAGGCGCGGCCGGCGGGGTGCGTGCGGCTCGCGGAGGCGGGCGTCGTCGGGAACCAGAGCGCGCTCTACTGCGGCGCGAGGGCGCAGGCGGCCTGCCGGGCGGTCGCGCCTCGCAATGCGGGGCTGGCCACGGACTGCAAGGCAGAGGGGTTGCCGGTCGGTGGTTAGCCGGAGAACAGGATTGACGGAAGCCACGAGTGCTGGCACTCTCGGAGAACCGATGCTGCGCATTGCGAACGCCTCGAAGAAGTCGGCCATCGCGTTCGTCGCGCGCATTCGTCTGCGCTAGTCGGCCTTCCCCCGCCACAGCCGACTAGCCCACACGGCGGATCCGAATCCCCCACGACGAGGTGGAGGAGCACTTGACGCACCCCGACAACCGATCGCTCTACGACCCGGCCTACGAGCACGACGCCTGCGGCATCGCCGCGGTCGCGCGGCTCGACGGCGTGGCGTCGCACGAGACGGTCGTCCGCGGGCTGACCGCGCTCTCCAACCTCGAGCACCGCGGCGCGTCCGGCGCCGACGCGGACTCCGGCGACGGCGCGGGGATCCTGCTCCGCATCCCGGACGCGCTCTTCCGCTCGGAGCTCGGCGACGCGCTGCCGCGTGTGGGCTCGTACGGCGTCGGCACGTTCTTCCTCCCGGCCGGCGGCGGCGAGGACGTCGTCGAGCGCGTGGTGGAGGCGGAAGGCCAGCGCTTCCTCGGGTGGCGCGAGGTGCCGGTCGACGCCTCCGTTCCGGGCCGGCTCGCCGCGCAGACGATGCCGCGGATCCGCCAGGCCGTGATCGGCGCCGCCGACGGCCTCGACCAGGACGCCTTCGAGCGCCGGCTCTACGTGGTTCGGAGGCTGATCGAGAAGGCCGCGCCGGAGGTCGTCGTCCCGTCGCTCTCCTCGCGGACGCTCGTCTACAAGGGGATGCTCACCGCGCCGCAGCTCGGGCGCTTCTACCTCGACCTCGTGGACGGCCGCGTCGTGACGCCGTTCGTGCTCGTCCACTCGCGCTACTCGACGAACACGTTCCCGAGCTGGGAGCTCGCGCACCCGTACCGCTACATCTGCCACAACGGCGAGATCAACACGCTCCGCGGCAACGCGAACTGGATGCGCGCGCGCGAGTCGCAGCTGGCGTCGGAGCTGTTCGGCGACGACCTGCCGAAGCTGCTGCCGGTGATCCGCGAGGGCGGCTCGGACACGGCGCAGTTCGACAACGTGCTCGAGCTGCTCGTGCTCGGCGGCCGCTCGCTGCCGCACGCGCTGATGATGATGATCCCCGAGGCGTACGAGAGCCGCGACGACCTCCC